>CAZVTL010000263.1:1546-5372 GCA_964630075.1 uncultured Tangfeifania sp. | reverse complement strand
AGAACCTACAGCTTAGAAGGCTGTTGCTCTATCCATTGAGCTACCGGGCCGGCCTTAATTGGGTGCAAAAGTAGAAAAAATCCCTGAACCGGAAAGGCTTCAGGGATTTTTTGTTTGAAATGGGCGCTCTAAACCATATAAATATTGTGTTCTGCACATTGCTCCACCATCTCCTCCGGCCACAAGCTGGCCTGCACTTCGCCGATGTGTGCCTTGCGGAGGAAATACATGCAAAGTCGGGATTGCCCGATTCCACCGCCAATGGAAAGTGGCAATTCATCCTTCAGTAACTTCTTGTGGAACATCAAATCCTTGCGGTCGTTGGCGCCGGCAATTTCCAGCTGACGCAACAAGGCAGCCTTGTCCACCCTGATACCCATGGAGGATATCTCCAGGGATTGCTGCAATACCGGATTCCAGATGAGGATATCTCCGTTAAGTCCAAAGTATCCACCAGAATTTGGGGTGGTCCAGTCATCATAATCGGGTGCCCTGCCATCGTGGGGTTCACCATTGGTTAGTTTTCCTCCTATGCCGATGATAAATACGGCACCGCAAGACTTTGTAATTTCGTGCTCCCGCTCCTTGGGTGTCAATTTGGGATAGCGTTGAGCCAACTCTTCTGCATAAACAAAAGTAATCTCTTCAGGAAGCATTGGCTTGATGGATGGATAGTTCTCATATACCACAAATTCTGTCCGCAGAAGAACTGCATAGATCTGATTGACAACCTTCTTGAGGTAATCAATTTCACGCTGTTTCGCGGTGATTACCTTCTCCCAGTCCCACTGGTCGACGTAGAGGGAGTGAATATTTGTCAGCTCCTCATCCGGGCGGATGGCATTCATATCGGTGTAAATTCCATAACCTACCGGGATTCCGTAATGTGCAAGCATCAGCCGTTTCCATTTGGCCAGTGAATGGACCACTTCGGCTCTTGCATCGTTCATCTCCTTCACTCCAAAGGAGACCGGACGTTCTATCCCATTGAGGTCATCGTTGATTCCGGTTCCTTTGAGCACAAAGAGGGGGGCCGTAACCCTGCGCAGTCGAAGCTCAGAGGAGAGGTTTTCCTGGAAGAAATCTTTGATCAGCTTGATGGCCTTCTCTGTTTGCTTCAGATCAAGCTTCGGCTTATAGTTCTCAGGGAAAAATAGTTTCATAAAATCAGAGTTTAAAATTATATATTGAATGCGATTAACATGAATTACAACCAAAAACTTCTAAAAAAACAGATTTTTTCGATATAAAATGAAAATTCTTAATCAAAAATATCTTTTTTGCAATAATACGAACTTTGGGAGATTAAGCAACCTTTATCGTGCAAAATACATGTAAACTGCAAAAGTAGCCAACCAATGGGTCCCCAGGTAGTTTTCAGATACGACGTGCGGCAGGGCATCCTGCGCATGAAGTGTACCCACTATTTGCAGCTCTTTGGCCATGGCATTCCCGGCAGGCAGTGCCCTGGCTATCTCAAACATGCACCAGGCTCGGCTCAGATTGAGTCCATCGAGATGTACACCCGTTGGATCGGCCCGGTCGGCCACCACAGCAGGATGCCTCAGCGAGGGTGGCAGCTCCGGCAAAAATCCGGCAAACCATTTTTGAAACTCCTCCCTGCTCAATACCCGCCTCATCAGATCGGCTTCGATCAGGGAGGGTGAGAAAAAATCATCGCCTTCAGGTTCCCAGGCAGCAGGAATCAACTGGTCTTTCAAATAGTAAAAACGGCTGCGCCCGACCAGCAACTGTTCCAATTCAAGATCGCCCATCACCCTGGCATAATCGAGTGCAAATGATATTCCAAAAGCAGTATTGGCATGGACTCCACGTCTCAAGGGGTAATACAGGCCAGGCAGATAGGATTTGTAATTTTTCACCACCTGAAGCGCCAAAGGCTGGATGATTCCAAACCACTTTTTTCCCAAGGGATGGTCCCATGTTGCCAACTCTGTCGTAAGTTTCAGCAGCCAGCTCCATCCGTAGGGCCTTTCGTAACTGACACGGCCCGGCGCCTTGAAATAGGCAACTTCGGTGGCAATATTATCAGGTGTCAGCGTCATGTCAATGGCCTGTACGATTGAATCCCTGGCAGCCAGATCAGGAAACTCGCGGAGCAATTTAACCAGCAACCAATGGCCATGGACGGAGGAGTGCCAGTCGTAACATCCATAGAATACCGGATGCAGCTGGGATGGGGTTCCAACATCCTTGTCTGATTGCATGGCATGCTGCAAATGGTTGGCATATTCTGTATGGATGCACTTGAATGCAAGCCTTGCCAGCCGTCCGGCTTGCTCCCTGTCCAATTTGATTTCTTCTTGTGATCTTGCAGGTAAGGTTAACAGAAACAGAAAAATCAATAATAGTCCGGTATTTTTCATTTGCACTTTGCTTTAGTTAAGTTTTCAATTTCAAGGCGAGGCCACAAAGACACGAAGACACCAAGTTTCACAAAGGGTTTGTTGCGTTTTCACAATGAAAAAACCAATCTCTAAATATTAGTGATACTTGGTGTCTTCGTGACTTGGTGGCGAAGAAACAAACTTAATTTGTAAACTCATTCCATCTCAATGACCATTCCATCGTAAGCGGGCTCGACTCCGGCAGGCAACTCTTTGAACAAATCGGCATGAAATCCCATTTCATGGCTCATGTGCGTTAGATAGCTCCTTTGCGGTGCAATTTGAGCAATCAGCTTCAAAGCCTCCTCCAGGTTCAGGTGAGATACATGCACTGTTTTTCTCAAGGCGCAAATAATCAAGACCTCTACTCCTTTCAACTTCAAAAGCTCTTCCGGTTCAATCCGGTTAAAATCAGTAAGGTAAGCAAATTTTCCAAACCTGTATCCGTAAACCGGAAGCTTGTGGTGATACAAACGGATAGGAATCACCTCTATTCCACTTATTGACAGCACACTACCATCGACAGGCAGCAGCTCCATTTCGGGTGTTCCCTTGTACCGATGCTCCGCAAAGGCATATTTGAAGATAAGCTTCAGATCATCTGCCACCCTCTTCTCACAATAGATGTCGAGCGGCGCTTTCCGGATCCAGTTAAAGCTGCGAATATCATCCAGACCAAAGATATGATCGGCATGTTCGTGGGTCAACAGCACGGCATCCAGGTTGGTCACCCGATTTCGCAGCATCTGTTGCCTGAAATCAGGTCCGGCATCCACCAAAAGGGTTGTATGTTCCACCTCAACCAGGATGGAACATCGCAAACGCTTGTCCCGCTCGTCTGAAGAACGGCATACCTCACAGTTACAAGCTATGACAGGTACACCTTGTGAGGTTCCGGTTCCCAAAACAGTTATTCTCATTTTCAATTTCGGATTTTCGATTGGGCTACTTCAAAATTTCTGCTCAGCCCTACCACAAATAACACAAATAGAAAAACTTCATTTCATCGTCCCTGTTTCAAGAGCTTTGAAGTAGAAAAATAGCCGGCCGCTTGTTGATATCCGGAACAGCCTTCTTCCAGTTGGCAATGGTTTTTGTTACCACGAATTCACTATCCAGGGTAAGGTCCACTGCGATGCAAAGCCTGGTTTGAATGTTGCAAATAGCCAGAAGATCTTCCAATAACTTTGCATTGCGGTAGGGGGCTTCGATAAAGATCTGTGTCTGATGATCCCTTGCTGAATTTCGCTCAATGTCGCGGATGGCGATGGCTCTTTCTGCCGGTTTAACCGGGATATAACCTATAAAAGCAAAATTCTGACCATTCATACCTGAAGCCATCAATGAGAGCAGGATAGAGGAAGGACCTACCAATGGGACGACCCTGATGCCCTGTTCATGGGCTATCCTCACCAGGT
>CAZVTL010000263.1:0-1536 GCA_964630075.1 uncultured Tangfeifania sp. | reverse complement strand
GATCGGCAACCTCCGGACACCCTGCCTCCGACAATATTCCAACATCAAAACCTTGTCTGATGGGCTCCAGGAGAAGTTCAAGACCGATGTGCTGGGAATGCTCATTCAACTCCTTAAAATCCAAATCATCGATGACGATCTCCGGAACCATCTTTTTCAGGTGACGACGGGCAGTACGGGTATTCTCCACCACAAAATATTTGAGAGACCTTACCACCTCCATGATCTCAGCCGGCAGCACCTTTTCAATGGGAGAATCTCCCAGGGTGGTTGGTATGAGGTAAAGGTTTGGCATAGCAAGTAAGATTACGAATTACGAAACGAAGTTCAGCGAAACTAATTACAAATTACGAAACGATGTATGATGAAGCCAATATCTATCCTCAGGTAACATTACAACAAGTAAGTTGAACCGAGTGACAATCCAATCATTAAGATGGCAATTGTATAATAGATCAGCACCTTCCGGTACTTCTCCCTGCTTATTTGGGTACTGCTTGAAAAAATAAGTCCAAGGTTGGCTATAAAAAGTGCGAAAAGCATCAGAACGATGTGTTCAATGGGCCAGAATCTGTTGGTAACCATCTTCATGGTAATGTCAGGATTCACGATCTCCTGTCCGGGTACGGTGGAGGGACCAACCATCAACAACAGTCCAAAGATCAGTTGAAGGTATAGATTGATGATGAAGACATAGGAGAGCACTTTGTCAAGCTGCTGGTAAGGAAGGTTCTGGAAGTAGCCACGAAAAGTACGGTAAAACAGCCAGATTGCGGTTACCAGGAAGGTTCCGCTAATGACAGTGTGAATGGATTTGATCAGCTGATGATCACTGAATACTATGGCAGCTAAGGTCATGGAGCACAGATTATCAGACAAAAATAAGAGAATAATTGGTCTCCTGACTATCGGAGCATGAATTTGGGCTCTTTTTGTTAAACATCATCCGCAAGCCTTTTGGCTTGTTGTATTCGGTCTGCCATGCCAATGCCATCCCGAAGATTTCCCCCAATCAGCAAACCAGGAAACTGCTTTTCAAGTACTTCGATGGCCTCAAAACGCTTCCCGCTGTCGACTTCATACTGGGGTATGGCATGGGCATGCCAAATGATTTTAAAGAGGTCAGGATCAAAATCGGTCAGGTGCATCAAATTACAAAACTCCCTTTCAACAATTTCCTTTACCTTTTCCTCCGGCAGCTTGTATATATCCGGCCGTCTGACACCTCCCATAAAAATGGAGAAGAGGGCTCCTCCTTCAGGTGCCCGATCTTTAAAAAGTGCCGACATGAATAGGACACCCAAAAGATCGCGCTGCTCTGCAAAAGGGATCAATCCGCTAAAAGCATCCAGCGGCATCCCCTTCCATTCCTTGAAGCCAACCACCACTTCCAATACACGGGTATAGTGCAATGTGGTGATTCTTGACCGTAATTGAGGATCTGTAAATGGCAGTAAACTATCCAGCTGGTGGGCCCCTACCGTTGAGATCACCTTTTTGGTCTCTATCGTTACCTTGATATCCTGGTCATTCCTG
>CAZVTL010000262.1:0-5389 GCA_964630075.1 uncultured Tangfeifania sp. | reverse complement strand
CTTCACCGGGAATATTCAATTTACGTGGAGAACCCCTCCTGCCGATGGCCAACAACACCTTTCTGGAGGTAAGTTCTTCCCCATTCAAGGTTTTGGTGACGAAATGTTTTTCAACCGGAGTAATTGACTCAACCTTGGTGTTTTCCTTTAAAACAATTTCATTCCTGGTAAGAACCTCTGTCCAAAGATTTAAAAGTTCCAACTTACTTGTTTCAAACAACTTAACTTTTCCATGCAAAGGCAGATCCATGGCTGAAGTCATGACGATCTTCGAGCGGGGAAAGGTAAAAACTGTACCACCAAGGCTATCCTGCTCGAGTAGCAAGGCATTGAGTTTATTCCTTTTGGCGGCTAAAGATGCTGAAATACCAGCTGGCCCGGCACCCACGATGATTAGGTCGTATTGTGCATCCACACTCCTGTCAATTTTTTTAGTAAGGTTCTCAACTGCCTGCTTTCCCTGCTCAACGGAATTTTTAATCAGTCCCATTCCGCCCATCTCTCCGGCAATGTATACACCTGGCACATTGGATTCAAAAGTCTGATCGACATGCGGAAGGTCAACCCCTCTTTTCTCCGTGCCGATAAAAAGTGTAATCGCTTCAACAGGACAGGCATGAAAGCAAGCACCATGTCCTACACAATGCGAGGCATTGATAATGGTGGCTTTTCCATCTTTTATACCAATGATGTCCTTCTCCGGACAGGCACTGATGCATGCACCACTTCTGATACAGCTGTTGACATCAATAACCGGATGGAGTGTAACGGGCTCGTGCAACCCCTCCTCCTTGGCAATGGCAATTTTGGCTTCTACAATGCGGGAATCCCTGCGTTGCTTGTAGAGATAGAACAAAATAATTCCTGCAATAAAAATTGCAACAGATGAATAAATTATTAGCTTTTCAATCAGTACTTCCATAGCTAAAAGATCCATTTGTACCCAAAAGTAACAGCTACAACCACGTGAATAATCATTACAACCAACATGATCAACGCAAAAGGCAGATGCGCCACATGCCAGTATGCGAAAAGCTTTTGCATCGACAACAGCCGATCGATCCGGCTTTTCAATGCCAATTGGTCCTTAAACAATTGAACAATCTCTCTGGCCCTGTTTTCCGGGATTTGCTGCTGCTTTAATTCCATCCGAAGCCTCTTCAATGCCATTCGTTCCTCCTTGGTTCGCCCAAACAACAGTACACGTTTCCCTTCAGTTCCTGAAAGCTTGCTGGTCAGTTCATAGATGCTCTCATCCAGTGTAACCGATTGTCTGAGCTGTTTGTTCATTTCAGTTTTCTGTTCTTCCAGCTCCAACAAAGTAAGTTCTTGACCCTCAATAGATCTTGGTATTTGAAGATAAATGTACCTGCCAATTATTCCACTCAAAAATACAGCGACCATACTCCAGAAACTTACGGCCACGATACCACCAAATTTGAAAGTCGTGTGAAATAGTATCAGGAAAGGCCCCAGGGTGCAGAGGAAAATATGGAACTCCAGCCAATGTTTCAAAATGCCGATTCTGGAAAATATTCGCAGGCGTTTCCGCGCCATGTAGGAAAATACACCAAATATGATCAGAAAAGTACCAACGATACCCAATCCATGTCCTACCAGACCACTTGCCCGGAACGACTGGTTTAAAGGATGAAAGTGTCGCTCCTCCAATGGAATTGTATAATAATCCAAACCTATGTACAACAAAATTGAAACGACAGCAGTTACTACAAGCACCAGAAAAACAATAAAAATACGATGGATGGCGGCATCTTTCAATTTCATACTTTTTACCAATTATGCTTTCAATTTTATACCTTCCGGAATCAGTCTATTTGGATCCCAATCAGTGAAGTTATCCATTTTAATCCAATTTCCACCGGCAAAACGCACATCAATTGTGTCTTGGCATGACCCAAATAAGGTGTAAAACTAACAGATTGAATCAAAAATTGCATGGCTCTAAAAATTCGAAACAGGGTTGACGGACCAATTGTTTTGGTTACAAATTAGCTTTTAACATCATTTCACTTATATCGATTATTGCATACACTTATTAACAATGTTAATCAACTGATAATCTATTATATAATTCAAATTACTACCCAATACAAAGAAAATCCTCTCTTAATTTATTTTCGATATAAATTAAGAGAGGATCTGTATTTGAAATGATTCCAATTAATCAATTTCAATGAAAACAATGCAATAAAATAAACTGTCTTTCCGGAATTTCTATCGGTTATTTACCGTTTACAATCTTTCCTGCCCGGCAATCAGTCTCCTGAGATTTCCCGTATGCCTAACCAGAATCAACAAGCCACAGACCAACAAATAAAAGTGAATCAGCCTGTTGGAACTAAACACATAGCCACTCAACGGCAAAAATGCAGCCAGGGCTATCGACCCAGCAGAAAAGTACTTTAATTGCCATTTGACCAGAAAGTACACAGCAACCGATGAAAAAACGGAGATTGGTGCCAATAGGACAGAGGCTCCCAACGTAGTATTGACCCCCTTCCCTCCTCTGAAACCAAGGAAGATAGAAAAATTGTGACCAACGATCGAAAGCAGGGCAATCAGATAGAGGAAATAATCCGGGAAATCCATCCAGGCAAGTTTGTTCAGCAACAGTACCAGGGCGACAGGTAATAGTCCTTTCATCATATCCAGTAACTGTACCTGCAATGCAACAGCTTTTCCGGCAATCCTTCCAACATTGGTGGAACCGATGTTGCCGCTACCCTCCTTCAAAATATTCAATCCGGTCGATCTCCTGGTAAGGAGAAAACCATATGGCACTGCACCGGAGAGGTATGACAGGGCAAGCAAAAGATAATGGATAGCAGACATTACTTCAAAGCTTTCAGTATCTGGAGCGCCTCAGTCACGTGCTGTTCCGCATTCATTTGGGAGTTAAAGATGAATACGACCTTCCCCTCCTTGTTGACGACATAGGTTACCCTCCCGGGAACCAATCCCAGAAAATTGGTTGGGACCCCAAAAAGTTTCCGAATGCGGTTGCCCTCATCGCTCAGTAAGGTATAATTAAGGTTGTACTTTGACTCAAACTCCTTGTGACTTTTAACGGATCCCGAACTGATGCCAATAATCAACGCATCTGCTTCCCTGAATACTTCAAACTGATCTCTAAAGCTGCAAGCTTGCTTCGTACACCCCGGACTGTCATCTTTGGGATAAAAATAGATTACGAGGTTCTTCCTGCCCAATACAGAACCGATGTCGAAAAGCTGATCATTTTGGTCATGCAGGGAGAACCCCGGAATGGAGGAGCCTGTGGTTACTTCTCCGGTTGATGGAGCAGAAGCATTCTGGGCCGATGAGTGAAAATTAAAATAAAGCAAAAACAAGATGAAGTAGATGGACAGATAGATGCGGTAAGAGTTCCTCAGCCGGTAATATTGCAGATTGTTGGGAAAACTATCACCAAACAATGCTTTCAGTTCTTTCATGAAATAAGGTTTTATATTGATTAGCCAACTATCGGTTTGATAGACAAATTTTCTGAATTTACTGCGAAAAGAGGTCAGCGGAATGCCCCATACAAAGAAAAGAATCAACCAAATATGTTGAAGAAGAAAGTTCATGATCTAAGTTTTTTTGGAAACCATGGAATAAAGGCTGAAGTTTGTCTGATATAGCTGGCATAACCAGGTTTATCCGTTTTCAATGTTTTCTCCAACAAGTAGACTCCGGATACTTTGATAATCAGGGCAGTCATAAGCAGGGAACCCAGAGCCGGCAGATAGTTGCCTGAAGAGATGGAGAAAAGGCCAAACCCCCACCACACTGCTGCATCTCCAAAGTAGTTGGGATGGCGTGTATAGCGCCAAAAACCGCTGTTCAATACACTTCCCCTGTTGGCTGGATTGGACTTGAACTTTGCCAATTGCCAGTCACCACCTGTTTCGAAAACAAAACCAATGATCCACAGGGCAAGGCCTATGAAGTCAATCATTGAGATCTCATCTCCTCCATGGCCCTTGATGGCCCCTAGTAACGGAGCAGAAATCAGCCACATAAGCACTCCCTGTAACAAGAAAGTTTGAAAATAGCTGATCCACCAATAGCGTTTCTCTCCATATTGCCGCCTGAATTCGCGGTAGCGAAAATCCTCCCCCTTCCCTGAGTTACGCCAGGTAAGATATCCAGAAAGTCTTATACCCCAAATAGTTACCAGGACAAGAACTAGAAAACCCCTCGTACCAATATCTACACTGTAAAAAGCATATACACCGGCTGAAAGCACGAAACCAAATCCCCAAAAAAGATCAACAATACTCACATTCTTTAAAAGTACACTAACCAACCACAACAAAGTCATCAGGATGACAAGGATGGCAAGGTTAAGAAGATAGATCTGAAAAAATTCCATATAATTATGTTAGCATAATTGAAACGGCAGTTGCACCGACACCTGCATTCATTCCAATCACAGGTGAAATGTCTACCACAGATACCGGATCCCGGCCTGTAAGTAGCTTCATTCGATTTGCATAGTCATCAGCTCCGGATGGATTGTGTGCATGCAGAACGACATAGTTCCAAATTTTTTGCTGGGTGTGTAACTGGCTGATCTTTTTGATTACCAGCTTCATGTTGGAGGATTGGCTAAACGTTTTTCCAATCAGCAGGGCTTTCCCATTCTCATCCAATGAAACGATTGGCTTGATATTCAGCAAAGCAGAGATCACTCCCTTTGGTCCGGAGACCCTACCTCCCTTGACCATGTATTTAAGCGTTTTCACGCTCACAAATACTTTTGATTTTTTGATCCACTCATCAATGGAAATTAGCAATTGTGCCATTGGAACACCATTTTCGATTGCCATGGCTGTTCGCAAAACGATTAGTCCCAATGCACCGGTCAGACACCTGGAGTCAAAAACATGAACCGGCTTGTCAAATTCGGCGCTGATTCTTTTGGCTGCCTTCTGGCTACTGAGCAGGGTTCCGCTCAGTTGGCCGGAAAGATGAATGGAAATGACTGCATCATAGTGAGAAGCAAGGTGGGAATAAAGATTGGTAAAAGTACGTTCATTTACCTGAGAGGTCCGGGGAAAGGTTGGATTGTTTTCAAGCAGGTCGTAAAACTGGTCTGGGGTAATGGTCACTTTATCAAGATAGTGGTTATCTCCGAAATTGAGATCGATGCAAAATGGGCCGAGCTGCTCGAAGGCATAGAGGAGTTTTCGCACATCATCGTGCTCTTCTGGATGCACAAGGTATCCCCGGATGCCGAACCGCCGGTTAAAGTCCACCCCCGCGGGCGCGCCGACCTGCCCCTCGTCGGGCTCTTCGCCACCCGCGCGCCGCAGCGACCCAACCCCATCGGCATCACCATCGTCAAGCTGCTTAAACGAAGCGG
>CAZVTL010000261.1:0-5391 GCA_964630075.1 uncultured Tangfeifania sp. | reverse complement strand
TCAGCAGCTTCAGGGAATCACTGGACGAATAATATTTGATGCTGTATTCCTGTTGGTAGGGCTTATCCAGGTATACCGGCTGCCTGAACCCTGATTCTTTCGCAGGGGAAAATGCGCACAAAAAAAATCCTCCAACAAGCGTTAGAAGGGATAATAGGTTTCTCATTTTGCAGTAGTAGTTAAATAAAACGATTCAAAGGATAAAGCTAAGTAATTTTTTTCATTTTTCTTTTTTGATTCGAGAATCCAAACATTGAATGAATTATCTTAGCAAAGGGGAATCAATCAAGATGATTCGACGCTTTTAATCAACTCAGGTTATACCAAAACTAACTTGTTTTATGAAAAAATTTGCTCCATTTGTCATCCTTCTGCTGGTGGTCTATCTTAGCAAGGCCCAGAATAAAAAATTGTTCAAACAATATGAACGGGATACCATTCAAACTGTCAACGGACCGCTTGTTATTACCTGCATTGGCCATGGCTCATTGATGCTGGAGGCTGGTGGCAAGGTAATGCACATTGATCCGGTATGCATGTATGCCAATTATGCCCTATTCCCCAAAGCAGACATTGTATTGCTTACCCATGAGCATGATGACCATCTGGATAGCAGAGCCCTTTCACTGGTTACACAGCCTAATACACATACAATTGCCAGCAAAAGTTGCACCGGCAGGATTTTTGATGTCGTTTTTATGAAGAACGGAGAGGAGACAAGGCTGGGAGATTTCACCATAAAAGCCGTTCCTGCCTACAATGTGGTGAATATGCGGGGTAGCATTCCCTATCATCCGAAAGGCGATGGGAATGGTTATCTGCTCACCTATGGCGAAACAATCCTATACTTTGCCGGGGATACGGAAGATATTCCGGAAATGGCTGAACTAAAAAATATTGACATTGCCTTCCTTCCAATGAACCTTCCATACACCATGTCACCCAAAATGGCAGCCAACGGTGCCCGCAGTTTTATGCCTAAAATACTCTATCCCTATCACATGGGGAAAACGGATCCGCAATTGTTGGTTGAGTTATTGAAAGGGAGTGGCATAGAGGTTCGAGTTCGGGATCTTAAATAAGTTTTGCTTTATCAATTCTCACAACAAATGAATAAACTTTCAACTGTCTATCGCTCATTGATTCTGTCATATTTTACATTTTTCACTGCGACTCTTGCAATCAGCCAGCAACAACCGGTGAAGGATTATCCCATACAACCTGTAAATTTCACCAAGGTGGCCGTCAACGACCACTTCTGGGCACCCCGCCTCGAACTGAACCAAAAAGTGACCATCCCGATCGCCCTGGATCAGTGCTACAAAACGGGCCGGATCGAGAATTTCAAAATAGCAGCCAAGCTTTCTACCGGAAAGTTCCAATCTGAGTATCCGTTCGACGACTCCGACGTCTTTAAAATAATCGAAGGGGCCAGCTATTCGCTTCAGACTTGTCCCGACAAACAGCTGGAAGGACGAATCGATACCATCATTCAATACATTGCTTTGGCCCAGGAGCCGGATGGTTACCTCTACACCAACCGTACCATTGATTCGCTTCACCTTCACCCCTGGGTTGGGAAGAAAAGATGGGAAAAAGATCCGGAGCTCAGCCACGAACTCTACAACCTGGGTCACCTCTACGAGGCTGCCTATGCCCATTTTCTGGCTACCGGGAAACGCACCCTGCTGGAGGTTGCCATCAAGAGCGCCAACCTTGTCGACCGCGATTTTGGACCGGGAAAGCTCTCCTTTTACCCCGGTCACCAGGTAATCGAAATGGGTCTGGCCAAATTGTACCGGATCACCGGTGAGCAACATTACCTGCAACTGGCCAAATACTTCCTAGATTGCCGGAAAGGTGGTGAAGAGTACAACCAGGCCCACAAGCCTGTGGTTGAGCAGGATAAAATTGTAGGACACGCTGTTCGTGCCACGTACATGTATGCAGGAATGGCGGACGTATCAGCATTGACGGGTGACAACTCCTACAAGAATGCCATCGATTTGATTTGGAACGATTTGATTGAAACAAAATACTATGTCACCGGAGGAATTGGTTCTGCCGGGACCAACGAGGGTTTCGCCGACCCCTATTTTCTGCCGAACCATACCGCCTATTGCGAAACCTGTGCCTCCATCAGTAATGTGCTGTGGAACTACCGCATGTTCCTACTTGAAGGGGATTCCAAATATTACGATGTGCTGGAGCGAACCCTCTATAATGCTTTGTTATCAGGCATCTCACTCAGTGCGGACCGGTTCTTCTACCCCAATCCGCTCGAATCGCATGGAACGCACAAGCGCAAGGAGTGGTTCGGTTGTGCCTGCTGCCCCAGCAATATCTGCCGTTTTATCCCCTCGGTGCCGGGATATGTCTATGCCTCCAAAAGCGATTCGCTGTATGTCAATCTCTACCTGAACAATACGGCAAAGGTCGACCTCAACGGAGTAGAGGCAATCATTGAACAGGTGACAGATTATCCCTGGTCGGGAAAAATAACCCTGAAGATCAATCCTGGTAAGGCCAGAAAGATCAACCTCCTGGTAAGAATACCGGGATGGGCCCGGAACCAGGCGCTACCGACCGATCTCTACCGCTTCAGAACATTGGACTCAGAGAAAGTTACCCTTGTTTTGAACGGGAAGAAGGCAGATTATCAACTTAAAAATGGTTATGCCATGGTCTCCCGCGAATGGAAACAGGGAGATCAACTGGTGCTGAACCTGCCCATGCCCGTGAGGGAGCTCCTCGCCCACCCTGCCATCAAAGACGATGTGGGCAAGATGGCCCTCCAGCGCGGTCCTTTGGTCTATTGTCTGGAGTGGCCGGATAACCAGAATTTTAAAATTCCGGAACTCACCCTGGATGCTAAAAACAGCTATCAGACAGAATTTCTTCTCTCCCTGCTGAACGGCATTACGGTTATCAGGACAGGGGGAAATGTCTCCGGCAAGTCAGCAGACGGCAAAGAAACTACCAACAGGAAAGCGGTCACAGCCATCCCTTATTACGCCTGGGCCAACAGGGGTGCCGGTGAGATGAGCGTTTGGGTGAGAGTAAAGAAATAGGTCCTTCTATTTTAATCCTATATCCATTTTGCCAAGATGATTTCAACACTATTGCTCGTTTTTTTGTCTAAACCCTTTTGTTGAATAAAGTGAATTAAAAACCAAACAATTGTTTAAAGCAACTACAGCAGAAAAGAAATTTTTAAATATGAATGTAAAATTGGTATTAGCCTTGTTTTTCTGGATGATTATTGGCACTGTTTCGGGCGCTGTAATGTTGCCAATATTCACATTGAAGACCCCTTCCGGGAACCTGATAGCCAGCAATGGCAATGACTATTACTTTATCTCATTTGACCTTGCCAAAGCGTCACCAATGAGTTTGACATCTAATATACCAATTGAAAAGGTAGAAATCAGCCCGAAGAGTCGCCCAATTCCCTTTGAACTTAAAGATAATAAGCTAAAATTTAGCCTGAATAAAGCAGGTCAACATATGATTCGTATCAACGATTCGATCAAGATTTTCCTTTTCGCCGAAATGCCTGAAAAAGTACCAATAGGCAAAAATGTGATAAATATTGTTGGTAAATACAAGATTGACTCAACGGGAAGGGTCATAGAGACCGCCAAAATCCAACAAGCCCTGAATGAGCTATCCAATTCAGGTAAAATTCTCTTTTTCCCCAAGGGTACTTATAAATCAGGATCCCTGGACATCAGAAGCAACAGTTGTATCTATTTTGAAAGAGGAGCAGAATTGAGCACTGACACCAGTTCAATTGGCAGCTATAACTCGACAGACAGTTTAAAGACAAAACGTTTCATCTACCTGAAAAACGTTGAAAACGTTGAAATAAAGGGCTATGGATCCATCAACGGAAATGGGAATGTCCTTCGGACTAAATTTGGAGATGATGCCAGAATGAGGTTAATCATGGCTGTCAAATCAAAACATATTGTAGTGGATGGTCTGCAATTAAAAGATCCCGGTTCCTGGAATACACAGATCTTGCTGTGCGAGCAGGTAACTCTTAGCAATGTTAAAATCCTGAACAATACTCAGCTGGCCAATACCGATGGCTTTGATCCGGATGGTTCTGCGCAGGTACTTATTGAAAACTGCTTTGCCTGTTGCAGCGACGACAATGTAGCTATTAAAACCACTGGTTATGCAGGAATTCCTGGGGTTGTTGATGGCATTACCGTAAGAGGATGCCTCTTTCTTACGAGAAAGTCTGCCCTAAAAATTGGTACTGAAACCAGGGGTTCCTCTATGAAAAATATAATTTTTGAAAACAATGATGTAATTGAATCGGATCGTGGCATGGCCATCTATGTCTCAGATGGGGCTATTCTGGATAGCATTCTGTTTCAAAACAATCGTTTTGAACGAAATCATCCCGATCAGCAATAGAAAGCCATCCATTTCGTGGTTGGTAAACGAAACAAGGCCAGCAAACTAGGTCGGTTGCAAAATGTCCTGTTGCTCAACAATCACTTTGAAAAGCCTTTCCCGAAAAAATCAGTGATTAAATATGAAGGCGAGGGTTTCGGGATTGATGTTACGATCGACAATCTTGTGATAGACGGTAAAAAGGCTGAAACAACTGTGTCAGCAGGGATTCATTCTACCAATGCCAAAATCACTTTCAAATAAAATGTATCTTAATCAGCAAAATACCAATCAAAAACAATATCCACCTATGAAACTTATAATGCCCCTCTCCCTTTTTAGTGCACTATTCATTGTAATGAATTCTTATGCTCAGGACGCTTCAAAAAAGAGCACTCCTGCTGGCAGCAAATTCACTATCGACAACTGCATCAACCGGTTTGACATGGATAAAACGGTAAAAACCTCGGTAGGTTACCAATATTGGTTTATCGATCAGAATTTCCTGGAGGATGGCCAAACGGTCAAGATGAGTGTGGTAGGCCCCAACCAGGCCACCCATGCAGCACACAAACATCCGGGAGATGAGATTTTCTATGTACTGGAGGGAACTGCTAAATTTTTCCTGGACGGTAAAACCACCACCGGAGGTCCCAATACCACCTTTTACTGTCCCGTTGGCAGCGAGCATGGCATCAGCAATGCCGGCAATACCACGCTGAAATATTTGGTAATCAGAAAGTACCTTAAAGAAGTGAAGTAATTTTTAGGGCTACTACTGTGGTGAAAATAGAGCCAGCTATTAAACCCATTCAAGTGTAGGATTGACCTCAGGGAGGTCACATATTCTTTGAAAATGATGATTGGATTGTTGTTCGACCTCAGCTGTGAAATGTCACTGAGTTAAGAGATTTCTTTGTGAGACCTTTGAGCCTTGGTGTCTTAGTGGCAAAAAAATCAATAAATGAAAAATCAGGCTTGTAG
>CAZVTL010000260.1:0-5409 GCA_964630075.1 uncultured Tangfeifania sp. | reverse complement strand
CCCAGCACCACAATAGTACCATGGATGGGATGCAAACATTTTGCGACAACGAAGGGAAATTTGGAACCGTCTTCCTGGTAAGAACCAACGGAGAACCCCGCGAATTCCGTATCAGGGCAGGTAAGCCTTACCAGGAAAGCCCCAGGATCGTCCTTCAGCCCAAACCATCCAACAAAGCAGTCGTTGCCATCAGCAATCCTTTCGAAAAGCTTCCGTTGGCGCTGAAAATTGACAACCAGCAATTTTCTGGCAATCTATTGTGGGAGGAGAGCATCGGAAAGTCGTTTTGGTACAACAGTGTGGCAAAGGATACCCTTTCGGGAGCAAGGATCACCGGTTTTGAAGACAGAGTGGCCATCCAGTACTGGTGGCAAAACGGCCAAAAGGAGACCATGGTAAGGTCACCACGTTTCGAGCTGGAGACTGTAGCCAACTTATTTACTGGTAAGTACAAGGTCTATATTTACAAGGATGGAAAATTGATTGAATGTGGTAAAATGAAAAAGGAGACCACTTTCGAAATTGGTCAGACTGTGAAGGAGGAGAAACCTGCCATTGTGGTGCTATATCATCCAGAATTGAATTACTGTCTGGCTTTTGCCTTCAAGAATAGTGCTTCTGTTTTCATCAAAAAGAGCAGCTTTGGGGTGAATCTTTTACCGCAAAATTGTCCCGAAGGCAGGAGAAAAGTAATGGAAGGAAATGTCTACCTTCGAAAAGGAGGCGCAGATGAGCTGATCAGGCAAATCGAGCACGAATTGCCCGTTTGGAAGCCAATGAGCTAAGTATATGTTTGAGGATGAAACCTCCGGCAGGGGAGGCTCCTGGCTGAAATTATCCTGGGAATAGCTCTTCTTTGGTACAAAATCAAAAGTCAGTGGCTTTGAATTAAAAGTAGGTTGTCTGAATTATTTTTAACTTGCGGGTGAAAGAAATGTACAGGTCAGACCGATTTATTCATGAAAATCGAATACATCCCTGATGCCAATTGGATATTTGCTTTGAAAGAGGGTGATCTTCAGTTTTTTAGTCTGCTGTTTGACCGGTATGGGAAACGGTTGTACCATTTTGCGCTGGGCTACCTGAAATCGGCCGAAGATGCAGAAGAGGTTGTCCAGGAGGTATTCCTGAAAATTTGGGACAACAGGGCAGAATTATCGGCTGAAAAGTCGCTGGAGTCCGTTCTCTTGTACACAAACCGGAGTATCTTAGGTTCAAATAATTCAATTGGATTTTTAAGATATAGACGATTTCACAGTTCGGTTGTTGACCAATGCAGGCCTGATGAATATTAATCAAGATGAACTTGGACATGTAGCAGTGGTACTTCGCAATAGCGAAAATGAAATAATAATGGTAAAAAAACTGGCTGACGGATCAAAGGTGATTGCGCTGTTTAATACCAATGCAGAAACCGAAAAAGTAATCGAATTGAAATCGCAAGAATTAGGTATTCAATTGAATGCAGTTGTTTGTGATGTTTGGAGACAAAAATCGGCAGGTGATTTTAGTGATCAATTGAAGGTTAAAATGAGTGCAAATGGTGTTGCTTTGTTTCGTGTAAAGTTATAAACTAAAGTTTCGCATATTAATCAACCCCTCCGTCTTTGTTTTCGCTATAAAAATATATGTTCGTCCAAAAATTTAAACCATGAATTTTGTCAAAGTTTATTACCTGCCTTTAATCTTGACCGTTTTGAATACATCCGGTCAACAATCAAAAAAGCCACAGGAACAAAAGAAACCCAATGTATTGTTTATCGCTGTTGACGATTTAAGATTACAAGCGAATCTTTATGGGCAGCAGCAAATGAAAACTCCCAACCTCGACCGATTGGGTGCTGAAGGTGTTGCTTTTACCAAGGCCTATTGTAGCGTCCCGGTTTGTGGTGCCTCAAGGGCAAGCTTACTTTCAGGAGTGCGTCCCACATCAACTCGGTTTGTAAATTACTACACCCGAAAAGATACTGACTTCCCAAATTATCCCAGTCTGCCAAAATATTTCAAGGACAACGGCTATACAACCATTTCAAATGGGAAAATCTATCATCATGTCGACGACGACAAAGAGGCTTGGTCAGAAAAACCATTTATCCCAAATCCGGGATTGGGTTGGCAAAATTATTTGAGCGAAGAATCCAAAGAAATTGTGGAAAAGAATTTTGAGATTCAAAAGGCGAAAATGAAGGAGTTATCGGAAAATTTCACCGATGTTGCTGAGCGAATGATAAAAGGGCCGGCATGGGAATGTATAGATGTAGCGGACAATGCCTATCCGGATGGAATGCTTGCCGATAAAAGCATTGCCGATTTACAGCGATTGACTGAAAAAGGCGCACCTTTTTTCTTGGCAGTCGGTTTTTGGAAACCACATCTTCCTTTTAATGCTCCTAAAAAGTATTGGGATTTATACAATGAGCATGATATTGTACTTGCCGATAATCCGTACAAACCTAAAAATGTCCCTGAAGAAGCTATGCATACATGGGGCGAACTACGGGGAATGTATGACAATATTCCTCAGGAAGGCAATCTACCTGATTCTATCGCCAGAAAATTAATGCATGGGTATTATGCCTGTGTGAGCTATTCCGATGCTCAAATTGGAAAATTATTGGAAGAGCTTGACAGACTGGGTATTGCCGAAAACACGATTGTTGTTCTTTGGGGTGACCATGGCTGGCATTTGGGAGAACATACCCTTTGGTGCAAACATTGCAATTTCGACCGGGTTATGAATGCCCCACTTATCGTTCGTGCTCCCGGCAAACAAAAAGGCGAAAAAAGTTCTTCTATCACCGAATTTATCGACATCTATCCGTCATTATGCGAACTGTGTAATTTGCCAGTACCTCAACACCTTGATGGGAAAAGTTTTGTATCAGTTTTGGATAATCCTAAAAAAGAGGTAAAAACCGCTGCTTTTGTCAAATATCTGGGAGCCGAGACAGTAGTTACGGAACGATACAACTTCACCGAGTTTTTAGACAAAAATGGAACAGTGAAAAGCAACATGCTCTACGACTTAAAAAAGGATCCGAAAGAGAATGAAAATATAAGCAAAAAAGAGTCGAACAAGAAGTTGGTTGAAAAATTAAGCACACTATTAAATGAAGTGAAACAAACAAAAGTGAAGCAACTTTGAATAACAATTCCCTCACACTGGAGGATGACTATTCGGCGAGTTCCATATGGCAAATAAAAAACAAATTGTATACACATGAAAGTATCTGGATTGAATACCGCAATCTGTTCAACCTTGGCATTAACAATTTTCTCAACTGGCTTAACTACGGGTAAGGAGGTTAAAAAGGTACAGCAGAAGCCCAATGTGGTTTATATCCTTACGGATCAGTGGAGGGCATCTGCTTTCGGTTATTCCGGAGACCCGAATGTCAAAACCCCCCAAATTGACAATTTTGCAAAAGAGGCTGTCAATTTCTCCAACGCAGTATCCGTTTGCCCGGTATGTACTCCCTATCGTGCTTCTCTGCTTACGGGCCGCTACCCAACCTCTACCGGGATGTTCCTGAACGATCTCTATCTGCCGGATCAAGAATTGTGTATGGCAGAGATATTCAAGTCTGAAGGCTATCAAACCGCCTACCTGGGGAAATGGCACCTCGATGGGCATGGTCGGTCAAACAATGTGGCTCCTGAACGTCGCCAGGGATTCGACTACTGGAAGGGATCAGAGTGTTCGCACGATTACCTGAAAGAGCCCTATTTCGAAAATATTTTACCGGGAGTTAAGTATTGGGAAGGATATTCTCCTTTCTCCATAGCCAAAGATGCACAGGATTATCTATCCAATCACGCAAAAAGCAATATCCCCTTTTTGTTGTTTGTTTCCATCTCAACACCCCATTTCCCCCATGGAACAGCTCCGAAAGAGTATCAGGATTTATATCCCGAATCATCCATCCGTCTTGCTCCCAATGTGCCGGAAGAAATGCGGCAAAAGGTATTCAAAGAGCTGAAGGGCTATTACGGACATTGCACTGCCACCGACAAGGCCATCGGTGAGTTGATCGGGAAAATAAAGGAGCTGGGTCTGATGGAGAATACCATCGTCGTCTTTACCTCCGACCATGGTGAAATGATGGGGGCGCATGGCGTACATCCCAATGCCAAACAGCTGGCATGGGACGAATCCATACGTGTGCCTTTCCTGATCAGCTATCCGGGAATGAAGAAGAACAAAGGGTTGACAATCAAAGCCCCTATAACGACTCCGGATATTTTACCTTCACTTTTAGGCATGGCCGGGATTAAAATCCCCAAGAGTATTGAAGGAGAAGATCTTTCAGACCTAATCAAATCACCGGATTTGAAATTGGACCGGACTGCCTTGGTCATGCAGGTGAGCCCGTTTGCAACAGAATTTGCTAACAAAGAATACAGAGGCATAAGAACAAGTCAATATACCTATGTTTGTTCGCCTGAAAAGGCGACCATGCTATTTGATAACTTGGCGGATCCATATCAGATGGATAATCTGGCAGGAAAGCCGGAATATGGCAACCTACAGGCAGAATTGGACGAAAAGCTGCACCTTGCTTTGACAAAGATAGGGGACGATCCATTCAAGCCACGGGGATACTATCTGAAGAAGTGGAATTTGAAACTAAACAGCAAAGACAGTACGCACATCGATTACAATGGATTCTTACAAGGGGAAGGAAAGGTTATTACACCAATTTTGGAAAAGTGATTGCTCCTCCATCCAGCTAAAAAGCTTCCTTGGAATAAGCTAATTTTTAGACAAGGTTATTCATAGGAAATTGATTCTAATTGTTTTCCTGCTGAGCTGTTCAACAACAATATTCATCCCAGTCCTGCCAACAATTAGGATTTGAATGCTCATAAAAAGTAAAGTCATGACAAAAATTGAAAGAAGGACGTTGCTTAAAACATTGGGAGGTTTTACATTGGGAGGTATAATCCCTTTGACAGGGAATGCAGTCAGTGCAAAAAAGCAATCAGCCAATAAGATAAAAACAATAAATACCGATATTTTGGTTGTTGGAGGTGGAACAGCAGGTGTAATTGCAGCTATTCAGTCTGCACGTGCCGGATGTTCAACCATACTGGTTGAAAACGGGAGCCAGTTGGGAGGCACGACCTCCACGGGCGGTGTGGCTTTCTCCGGCTTGTTTCATGCCTGGGGAAAGCAGATCATCAGGGGTATAGGCTGGGAATTGGTTACTGAAGCCGTAAAAATGGACGATGGTGAACTTCCTGATTTCACCATACCAACCGGACGCCAGCATTACAAGCATCAAGTGCGGTTGAATGGCTACCTGTATGCCCTTTTGGCTGAAGCAAAATCGCTGGAAGCCGGCGTAAAGATCCGTTATTATGAAACCCCCGTTGATGCCAGGTTTGACGGGAACAATTGGCAGGTCG
>CAZVTL010000259.1:0-5411 GCA_964630075.1 uncultured Tangfeifania sp. | reverse complement strand
ATTCGCTCAATCCAGGTGAGGGTTATGCCCTCAATTTTGGCGTTTCCGGTTCCGCCACAACCATGGAAATTACAGGACAAGTGAATGACAACATAGGCTCACTCACCCTTTTCAACCACAATGGCACCTACACACAAGGTTTTAACCTGGTTGGAAACCCCTATCCCTCCCCGATTGACTGGGACGCTACCGTTGCGCTCAACACAGATATTGACGATGCGATCCATTTTTTTGAAGCAAGCGGAGATGAATATTCCGGTGCCTATACCAGCTATGTCAATGGGGTGCCTGGGGGAGTTGGGCTCAACATCATCCCCTCCATGCAGGGATTTTTTGTCCATGTAACGGATGGTTCCTTTCCAGTAACAGGTACACTAAGCTTACCCAATAGCGTCAGAACCAATGATTTGAATCCAGGTTTCAAAACAGCTGCCATTGACCCGCGTACCATCCTGCACTTCTCGCTAAAATATGATGGAGAAAACAAAAAAGCGGATCCATTTGTACTCTATTTTGATCCCATTGCAACACCAGGTTTTGATAAAAAAGCAGATGCCCTGAAGATGATGAATACAGATGTCGGGTTACCCAACTTGTATGCAATAACCCCCGACAAACGACAACTATCCATCAGTGGAATTCCCATTCCAAGAGACAGTATTGTTAATACATATCTGGGAATAAACACCTTAGCAGATGGATGGGTAACATTCGCTGCAACCGACCTAACCCGTTTACCTTCAAATTTAAACCTGTTTTTGGTAGATGGAGAACGAAAGCTCATCCAGGATTTGAAACTGATGCCATCTTACCGGTTGTACCTAAAAAAAGGGGTAAGCAACAACCGATTACAGCTGAAGATCACCACTGCTGATTTTCCATTGCCCATTTTTGAGGAGCATCAATTGTTCCGTTTGAGCCGAACCGGTGGTGCAGTGGTGTTGGTTGCCAATTTAGACCAGCAAGAGACTGGAATGCTGACTGTTTCAAATATTTCGGGACAAAAATTGCTGGTGACCGAGGTGATGGCAAATCAAATGGTCGAAATTGGTTCCCTGGTCCGATCCGGGGTACTTTTGGTTCAAATGAAGAGTGGCCAGCGAATACAAACAGAAAAGACAGTCGTTGTCAATGAAAATTAATTTCCATGTTTATTGCCAATCACCCGGTTCCACCGCACAAGCGTTCGCACTTCTGTATTGATTCTTTAGTAAAGCCTCTTTCAAACGGATTGCTACCCGCCATTTTCCAAAACCCACAATCCCATAAAACCCAGAACTGTTTTCGGCTTACAATAGTCATCTGTTTTATTATCATTCGGATAGATTGTCCTATCCGGGTGATTCCATTCCGCAAGCAACTTTAACCTTCAAGACAACGAGTGAATTTGGTTAAATTGTGACACATCCTGAAACAATTGGCACAAAAATTGTTATATAGTATGGTTGATGCTGTAGCTTGTCAACAAATTGTTGAAGAACACATTTAAAAAAGACAAATTATTGCAAACATAACAACAGGGCAAATTGTTCTCATTTTTGGGCAGCATTGAATTAACGAAGTATTTCATGAAGATCTATCCGGAAACCGCACAGAACCTGTACATTAAAGTTTCAGCAGCCCCTACCGGGGGTTGTAGGGAAGATCTTGTGACCATTCCCAGGAAAGCGATGTTCAAGATCCGTTACTTCCTGCTCTTCGCTATTTTTGTTTTTCATTTGACAGAAGGTTTTTCAGCCAACCGATATGCCGTTGCCACCGGAAACTGGACGGCTGGCATCTGGGCAACGACGGCAGGCGGAGTAGCCGGAACTGCTGCGACTCCAACCAATCTTGATGATGTATTTATCAACTCCGGCGTAACAGTTACCATCAATACCGCAGGTGCAGCTTGTTTGTCCTTGACATTTACTGCCCCCACTGCAAACAATGGCATCACGATGGCAGCGCCTGGATCACTGGCTGTCACTGGTGCAATCACCATGAACTCCCCAACCGCAGGAGTAATCACCAGTACCTTGGACGTTGCAGACGCAACGCTTTCGGCAGCCAGTATCACTATTCCGGGAAGTGGCACTGCAGGCAGGTTCTGCACTGTGTCATTGTCCACGGGAACCATCAATGTTTCGGGCAATGTCACTTTCTCCGGAACAGCGGCCCAGGCGAGGTTTAGCTTTACCGGAGCCGGCACCCTGAACATTGGCGGAAACTTTGGGAGTGGTGGAACCCTGGCTACTGTTGCCGGTTCAACCATCAATTTCAATGGCAGTTTGGCACAGACTGTAGGAGTCTATGCCACCTACCGCAATTTGATGTTTAGTGTGGCAGGTGCAAAAACTTTTACCGGAACAGCAGTGGCTGAAAATTTAACAATTGCGGGAACCTCTACGTTAACTCTTGCCAATGGACTGATTATTGGCGGTAATTTAAATGTAAATACGACATCCGGAACCGGTGCGTCAATTGGTAATGGCAATACTATCACGGTAAATGGCAATATTACAGGATCTGGAACAATTACCGGAGGTACCACAGGAAGTGTTACTGGAATTTTAACAAAAGGCAACTGGCTTTTTACAGGAACAATTACCAATCGCATCAGTTTGACCATGAATAGCACTACGGCCGACCAAACCTTCAATGGAAGTATTGGCCTAAGAAGCTTTACTGTGGCTAAAAGCGCTACTAAACTATTTATTACCACGACACCAACCATTGGTGGTAATTTAACTTTGACCTCGGGACATATTGAATACAATGGAGTTGCACAAAATATTTTAAATGCCAATCATCCAGCAAATTTAACCACCTCCGGAAGTGGAACCAAAACCTGGACGATAACTGCCAACAGAACGATTGCTGGGATTTTAACAATAAATTCTGGTACAAACTTTACAACAGCAGGAAATTCTACTATTGGGGTTACAGGTGATACCAACATTTCCGGAACAATAACTTTGGGAGGAATAGGTACAAAGACTTTTACCGGTAATGTGCTTATTGACACCGGAGGTGTATGGACTGAATCTGCTGTTATGGCAGTTAATTACGCAGGTAATTTTCAATTCGACGGAGCAACCTTCACCGCAAATACAGGAATACATTCTTTTACAGGAGCAGGTAAAATCATTGGTGGATCTTCTGCCATTTCAATTGGAAGTACGACCATAAGTGGCACCTATACCAACAATGCTGCATTAACTGTTGGAACCCTTCTGACAGGAGCCGGAACACTGACCAATGGTTCTTCCGGGATTCTGAATTTAACCCTTGCAGGTGGCTGCTCAATCACCACACTTGCGAATAGTGGTACCATCAACAGATCTGGAACAGGAACCATAACTACGATACTTAACAACTTCACCAACACCGGGACAATCAATATAAGCGGATCAGGGACCATTTCAGGTATTACCAACAATGCAGGTGGTACTGTAAACCACTCAGGTTCAAGTACCATTACCTCGTTCAACAATGCAACCAATTCAAGTATTTTAAAAATAAGTACAACTCCAACCGTTCCGACCATAACTACTCTGACCGTCAGTACCGTTGGGAATACTGTGGAATACAATGGCACCGGTGCGCAAACAGTAAAAAATGTTGTTTACAGCAATCTTACCCTATCCGGTACCGGCACGAAAACGACCACCGGAGTCACAGTAAACAGGGTGCTTTCCATGGAGGGAGATGCCACCGTGGCTGTTAGCGCCTTGCCAACCTATGGTGCGGCTGCCACCTTAAGATACGGGGGAACTGCCGCCAAGAATACAGGCCTGGAATTTCCTGCAACCTTTACCTACGCCGGAGGAGTGGTGATCGACAACCCCTTGGGGGTAGCCTTGAACAGTGCTAGAGCCATCTCGACCACCCTTACCCTTACCTCCGGTAATCTGGTTACGACTGCTGCCAACTTGCTGAGCATTACCAATACAGCCACTGCGGCCATCGTCGGGGGATCCTCCGGTTCGTTTATCGACGGCCCTTTAAAATGGACATTACCTGCAAGTCTGGGTTCAGGTTCCTCCTACAACTTCCCGGTAGGGAAAGGAACCACCTACCTGCCATTTACGCTGGTGAATCCCTTGACAGGGATAGGCGTTGTTACAGCCCAGGCTGAAGCCTTTTCTGCCTCCCTAAACAACAACCCGGATGCCACCGTTTGTGCCATCAGCACCGCGGAATATTGGTCACTTGTGACTGCGGGGAATTTCACCGGCAGCTCACTAACCCTGACCCGTCCGACTGCCATTTCGCCATTGGATAAAATTTGCGGCAGTGACAACAATGCCGCCGATCCCTATACCATGCTGGAGGGCACCGGCGGAACCTATGGAGTTACAGGTTCCAATGACATTGGCACCAACAGGTATTTTGCTTTTTGTGCCAAATTGTCCTTCGAAACGCAACCCATCACCGGTGCCCCCTTCTGTTCGGGAAGTTCCGGAATCAGTGTGCCATTTACCTATTCGCCGAATTTTTTCTTCTCGGCTGCCACCTTCACTGCCCAGCTCTCGGATGCAGCCGGCTCTTTTGCGGTGCCTGTTTCCTTGCAAAGTATCGCCTCCAACAACACGGGAAGCCAAAGCATCAATGTGACCATACCACCGGCTACCCTCTCGGGGAATGGCTACAGGATCCGGATGGTGGCCTCTACGGCGCCCACCTCCACCAGTACCGACAATGGTGCCAATCTCATCATAACCGCCGCCGTACCTGCACAACCAAGTTCCATTACAGGAAATTCGGGTCCATGTGCAAATACCGCCGGTGTAACCTACAGTGTCACCAATGTTGCCGGAGTCACTTACAACTGGAGTTTCCCTTCCGACTGGGTGCAGACAGCAGGCGGAACAACCAATTCTGTCACGGTGACGACCGGTACTGCTTCAGGCAATGTACAGGTGACACCCTCCAATGCCTGCGGAAATGGAACGGCCCAGACATTGGTTGTATCTGTCGTTCCTGCTCCAGCCATTTCAACCCATCCCTCCACCTCCATGCAGAGTTTGTGTCAGAATGCCTCAGCAACTGCCCTTTCTGTTACGGCTACAGGTTCCGGATTAATCTACCAATGGTACAGCAACAGTTCCAACTCCAACAGTGGCGGAACCCTGATTTCGGGTGCAACCCTTTCAAGTTATACTCCCCTGACCAACGCTACCGGCTCGCTTTATTACTACTGTGTGGTTTCAGGTAGTTGTTCCCCTGCGGCCACCAGTAATGTATCGGGTGCCATCACGGTGATTGTTCCGGCTGCACCTGGTAGAGGATCTACAACTACAGTCAGCATTCCGGTCATAGAGCACTGGCCGGCATCGGGGGTAAAGATGTAATCTGCAGATCCGGCAGCATTTGTGCTGATTGTTGCAGGGCTCCATGTACCAGTAATGCCATTTGTTGAGGTTCCC
>CAZVTL010000258.1:441-5449 GCA_964630075.1 uncultured Tangfeifania sp. | reverse complement strand
GCGTTCGTCGATAAAGATCTGTTCCAATTTGGAGAGCTGGCTCTGGCACTGAATCAGCTCTTCCAGGGTGGTATAGGTGTCAAGCAATCCCAGTGCCTTGTTCATCTCATCGGTGAGCAGCTGGTCTTTCATCTTGAAATCCTGCACCAGGTCATCCAGATCGAACTGGCTGAACGGATATTTGACAAAGTATTGGTACTTCTGCGCCTTGGCCTTTTTATCGACCAGTTTTTCCCAGTAGAAAGCCACTACATTGGAGGCAGAGATCCCTTGCAGGTAGTCGCGCTTGCCCGATTGGGTGGTAATGACATTGGAGAAACTCTGGTAGAGCTGGTTCAGTTTGTCGGCGGTGATTTCCGTAGTTTTGGAGACGGATGTGGATGAGATGTGATCGGCCACAGCCGTGGTGATCTGTGCCTTTACATTCACCATGGCATTCTCCTTGGCATCTTCAATGGCTATTCCATTGCCGATCCCAACGATGAATCCTTTCTCCATACTCATGGTCCAGTCGGGCTTTTTCCCACTCTTCTCCTGGACGGTGTACTGTGCGATCAGCAACAAAGGAGCGATCATTGCGATCAGCGAGAGCATCATTTGCTTTCTCATAATCAAGTTTATTTGGTGATCGGCAGATTTCTGAATTTGAAGAAGTTGTCGTTGATGTAGAAACGGAGGTATTTGATCTCGTTGATTTTTGGAAATTCACAGATCACTTCCGTATTTACCTCCGGTAAAATGGTGACATCGAGGTAGTTGTTGCTTTCCCTGGAGCCAATCTTCATGGTGGTGATTCTTTTTTCATCCCCATTGTTGTCGATCAGCATGGTTTCGTAGAGCCGATACATCTTTTGAATGTAATCCTCCGGATTTTTGTTGATCAGTTCGAAATAGACAAAGATTTTATCCCCGATTCTCTTGGCTATTTTGAATTTCAAAAAGATTTTGTTTCCCAGGTCAATCGTTTGCCCTTCTGTATATTCCGGTTCTTTCTCTATTTTGGCCTTCTCTTCAACGGTGGTGACCAGCGGCATTTTGCGACCAATTTCGCTGGCAGCTTCGTTGCATTTGTCGAAGCACTCCTTGCAGACCGGTGGTACAGAGTTCAGGATTCCCAGAGCCCCTCTCCAGTTGTACTGATCGGCGAGGCTTTTTGCCCTGGAGATGGCCAGGTCGCAATGGGAATTGAAATACTCCACGATGGCCTCTTTCCCTTTTTCAACCATGGCCTTGTATTTCCCGTTTCTCGCATTGAGTTGCTGGAAGGCATTGTTGTAAGCGGCTTGTTCGGTCTTTCCTGCCCCCTTCAGGGTTTGCGAGGCCGATGCATAGACATTGCCGGTATAGCGGTCTGCAATGTTGAAGACAACCTCCATGTTGTAGGTGAAAACCGGAGGGGTGGTTGGGGCAACGTCGCTGGTGAGTACCATCAACTGTGGGAAGATGACAAAGAGGGAACCATTGTCGAGGGCACTCATTCCATTCAAGGCGATGATCTGTCTCATCTTGCCCAATAGCATCTCCTGGGCTCCTGCCGGGAGTTTTTTCAACTCCTCCGGTATGGTTGGGGCAATGGCAATGCGGGCGAAGTCATCACTTTGGCCAGAACTGTTTTGGGCAGTTGCACGATGGGCTCCAAAAGCGATGAGCAGCATCACGACTGCCAGAATCAATCTATTTTTTTTCATGGTTTCTCAGATTATGATTTATTTTTCCCCGATAATCAGCCAGGCTTCACCCAGTCCGCGCTGGTAGATTTTGCACTGCAGGTTAAATGGTGCACCAGCCAGGTACTTTTGCAGGTTGGAGATGTATCTTCTTGTATCCATCGCAACTTCGCGGTTGTTCAGGGTGAACATCATGGGAATGCGTACCTGTTCAAACCGCAGCATGGTGGCGGTTGCATCGATGGTAGAAAACCTGCCGTTGACTGTGTTTTCAGAGAGCCAGTTTTCGATGTGGAAATCCAATTGGTCATTGGTCCCGTTTACATCAAATTCCTGTTCCAGATCTACTCCTGCATTGTCCCACACGCGAACTACCAACGCCACTTCACGACCGTTGGTAAACATGTCGGTAAAGAAATTTTGAAGTTGTCCGTTGAAAGCATCCATGTGGCTCAGCACTGCCTCCTCGATCAAAAGGTCGGGAGATGCTGCCGAGGAGGGTTTTCCCGTCCCGGCGGCGGCTGCTACCTGTTTGTTGGTATAGGCATCAAGCCCTCTCAGGTTAAAGGTGATGTAATTGTTGGGTCCCTGCCGTTTCACATTGAAATCGATGTCCATGATGATGTCGGCTTTGGCCGTTCGTTTCAGTACATCGATGGGTGTTTCTGATACCGATGCACCCCCTTTCGAGGTCAGCATGGCCAGTTCGGCACTCTGGGTATCGATGCTTTTAAGGGTCTGCTCCAGGTCTTTGAGCGGGAACCCACGGTCGGCCATGATGGCTCCCATTTTGGTGATCACCATCCGGATCTCCTCGCTGCTTTGCATGCACATTTTGTAATCCGGCAGTACCTGGTCCTTGCCATTGGCATTGACGGTCATGGTATAGCCATGTGAGACACAAAATACATCGCTGGGAACAACCATGATCACCGGCTTTTTTGCCTGGGCAAAAAGTACCGTAGAGAGGAGTCCCATGAAAAGTGTCAGTAAGATTTTTTTCATATCTGCCTTGTTTAATGTTTGGAATATCAATTTTTCTTAAAAATCAGAATCCGGCATCCAGCCTTTTTACAATCTCTTTGTCTTGCAGGTATTTGCGCAATTCGTTGAAGTTGATGGATGCACTGACGGCAACCTTGTATCCATGGCTCATCTTGATGTTGTCTTTCCCGCCTGGGGTTCCGTCGGTGGTTAGATTGACGAAGCTGAGGTACATTCCTCCATCCTTGAAAAATTCGTCAAAGAAGGGCTGGTTTTTTTCATAGCCATCCACCGGCAGGAGGGAAGGGGTAGGAGCAGCGCCATTCCCGGCAGGAACTCCCCTGAAAATAACCGCCGCGACAGCGGTCCGTTTGGCATCGTAGATGGCGTTGTCGACTTTCTTGCCATATCCCCAGACTTTTACAAGCTTGGTGCCATCATGTCCTACACCCAGGCAGGCTATTTCGTAATTGTACTGACTGTCGTACATGGCTTTGCGCTCCTTGCGGGTTTGTCCCAGCAGGGTGGTTAAAGACAAAACCAGGATTACCAATGTGAAGATGCTTTTTCTCATAATAGTATGATGGTTGATAAATTAGAACTCAAATCTTACCCCAAACATCAAAGAGGCTCCTGAACGGTTGGCAAATTCATCAGCCCAGCCGTAATTTTTAGGACTATTAACTTCGCTATCATTCTTGAACACGATATCCCCCATTGGGGCATAAAAATTAAGAGCTCCTGTTAAATACATATTGTGCGTTACATTGAAGCCCAAAATTCCTCCGGCTTTGACAAAGCCGGTATAGATCTCTTTGTAAATATCATCTTTGGTCTGTTCTATACCGTATTGCAAATAAGGAGTTAACTCGACTATCCTTGCAACGCGCAATCCTTTTCCCAAACCAATTGAATATCTCAGGAATGAATAACTTGCTCCCGAAGGATTCCAGGAGGGTTTATAATCACCGGACTGTGTCCCGACATCCACCATTAAATACAAAGCTGTCACATTGGTGATAATGCCTGTTCTTAGCATCAAACTCCCACCAAACCCGCCAATCCCTCCACTTTCAATACCAGCCGAGAGAGAGAGACCGAAATCCAGCTTTTGCTGCAGGATCATCCCTTCCTGGATGGTTCCACCGTAGGTTTGGTAGAAGCTGCTGGTCGGACTGGCTCCAGTGGCAACTGTGCGGTTGTCGACAATTTTGTTGGTTGTCCTGACCACGGCTTTCCTGTTGGGGGTAACTATGCCTTTTGATTCGTCAAACTCATACTGGTAGATAAAAAATTGCTGGTCGCACTTCAGTCCCTCTTTTTTCCCCACCTTGGCACGAACCGGATGAACCTTGTCTACCTTGACTTTCACCCTGAAATCCTCGATGGTTTTGTCCAGCAGGAAGGTGGTGTTTTCATACATGTCGTTGACCATCTCTTCCATCAATTGATCCAGTGACTTTGGCTTTTTGTTGTCGGTCAGTGTTTCGCTGGCTGAAGCGGCAAGGAATGATTTGGTATACACATCATGAAATTGGAAGCTGAGCGTATCGAAGGCCGCTACTTTGGTCTGCTTTACCGCTGCATCATCATCTTCATAAGGCCACACATTGTAGAAATTTGCCACCACTTCGGGGCCAAATTCCAACTTGTAGAAGAAGAAGTCATACTGACTCTCCCATGAGCGAGTTTTTCCGTCGTCTTTGGATTTCACATCGTTGGGCACCAGAATCAATACATAAGTCTTGTTGACCAGGTTCTGTCCTGCGTCTTTTAGAAATGCATCACCCCGCTTAGCTGCTACGGCGGTGAGAACATCCTGATCCGTGGCATTGTACAAACCACATTGGTGCACATAATCCAGGTTCATCATGCCGTTATCCTGCCTGTTGAACCACTTGGCTACCATTTGTCTTCCAATTCCATCTTTTGTAAGCTTCTCCCGGATGTAATTTCTCTTCCTGTCGAAGGTTAAGAGCTTAAAGTCATCTCCCAACGGAAGAACGAGGCTCTTCAGATTGTGGTTAAAGTATTTTTCAGAGAATTTTATTTTCGGGGCGGTATTTGCCGGGGCATTGTTCACTCCGGATTGCTCCCCCATCAAAAAGGTGACAGAGAGCCTGGAATAGGTCTCAGCTACTTTCTCCTTTACCGGCTTGGCGGCTTGTTGGGCATTGGTTTCGAGGATAAAACCAAAGGTTACCATGATAATGGCAAGAAACATCAATGGATTTCTCATGTGGAAAAATTTAGTTAATTATCTGGTATAAATTGAATTAGCACGAAAAGTATGAACCGACATTTTTACATTGCCTTTACATTATTTCTCACAAGCAGGGTGCCATGGAAGGGTCATG
>CAZVTL010000258.1:0-431 GCA_964630075.1 uncultured Tangfeifania sp. | reverse complement strand
GAACAGGGAATAGACCTGAAATAATCAAGCCCTATTTCCTGAAATTAAAATAACCAAATAAAAATCAGGGGAGGAATAGCCCATTGGGGCTATTTTTTACCATCCAGGAGGATTAGGAATCCTTTAGGGTTTTGGAGAGGAGTTTTTGCTGTAATTCATCACAAAGAAGTTCAAGTATTCAATAAGATCTTGATCTTCAACTAATTTGCGAAAGTTTGGAGAGGATGCTACAAAGTGGTGGTAGTCGACATTTTTGAGACTTTGGAAGACCACCTTTTGCCGGAGGATATTCCCAAAATAGCCCAATCCTTCCTCCTTTGTGGGCAAGCTTCTCACGACCACCAGTTTTGTTCGCTCATTCAGCCTAACCTCTTCAATCTCGAAATCAAAAGAGGTATAGTAGTCTATGTTGAAATTTGCAATGTCAAAAA
>CAZVTL010000257.1:0-5508 GCA_964630075.1 uncultured Tangfeifania sp. | reverse complement strand
CATCAACGAACGCATTAAGTTGCTTGATCCCTATCCGATTGATCTGTATCAGGTTCACCAGCCCTGGGGATTTTCCAACGAAAAGGCAGAGGTAAGTGCCATGGCCGACCTGATTGACAGGAAGCTGATCAAAAGTATCGGAGTGAGCAATTTCTCTGCCAAACAGATGGAGAACTCCTGGGATACACTGAACATGAGAAGGATTCCATTGGCCACCAACCAGGTATTGTACAACCTCCTCGACCGCCGGATCGAATCCAACGGGGTGATGAAAGCGGCAAAGAAACTGGGCATCACCATTATTGCCTATTCCCCTTTAGCGCAAGGAATTGTGACAGGCAAATTCCATGAAAATCCCGATTTGCTCAAAAATATCGGGTTCCGGAAATACAATTCACAATTCAAACCAGCCGGACTGGAGAAGAGCCTTCCGGTAGTAAAACTGGTAAAAGAGCTGGCTGTCAAGTACAACGCTACACCTGCACAGGTAGCCCTCAACTGGCTGATCCAATTTCATGGGGAAACAGTTGTTGCCATTCCCGGAGCCACCAAAGAGATCCATGTAAAGGAGAATACCGGTGCAATGTCCTTTAGTCTTTCGGATGTTGACCTGGACAAGCTGGACAAGGTGAGTGCTATTTTCAAATAGAGGCCGCCAATAGTTCTGTTGTTACCTGCACGAAGGGCAAAGTGGGAGGCAAGCTTTTTAATCTATACATTTGAGGATCGTATAAACTTGTAATTCAACTCCCATGAACTTCTCAAAGATGCTCCTGAGCTACCTATTAACCACGGTAGTCTTTTTCGCGATCGATCTGGTCTGGCTCGGATTGATTGCCAAAAATCTGTACCGAAAATACCTGGGCGACCTGTTGAGCGACAAGGTCAATTGGGGTGCTGCCCTGCTCTTCTACCTGCTATTTATCGTTGGAATCTTTCTGTTTGTGATCATCCCGGCAATTGAAAAACAGTCGGCCATCCGGGCACTTCTTCTGGGAGCCATATTTGGCTTAATCACTTATGCCACTTACGATCTGACCAATTATGCCACACTCAAAGGTTTCCCTTTGAATGTGGTCATCATTGACCTGATTTGGGGCACTATTCTGACAGCAACCGTCAGTTTGGCCGGGTATTACATTACCAAACAGGTTGGATCCTAAATTTACATGGACAAATAAAATGCAAGAGATCCGGATTCTACCGGGTCATTGGGTTGTTGTTATTTCCGTGCAAAGAGGCTGTGAACGGCTCATCTTGGGAATAATCGGCGTCCGGTCAACATTTTAGTTTGTCATTACGCGTACATCCTTTCTTCTCGATTCGGGGGTCACTTCTAATTTGACCAATTTTTTACCGGAATAGACCACTTCTACCGTGGTATTTTTTGGGGCGTGCAGTTTGAAACTGACATCCCACTCCTTTGGCCAGGCCGGGAAGAGCACAATTTGATCGCCTATCGTCTGCATCAGCATCTCCTGCAGGCCAATCATTCCGGATCCACCCCAGTTGTGGTCCGGTACCCAGTCGTGACCTGGTCCCCAGAAGGTAGGGAAACGGCGCGGACTGTCCTGCAATTTCCGGGTATTGTAATCGGCTGCTTCCAAAGTCATTCCCATACGGGCAAACTGAATGCCATCCTGGTGCCAGCTTATAATGACTCCTTTGCGAAAAGCAGGAGCTACCTGATAAGCATTTTTAAAAAGCTGAATCTCCCCATCTCCCAACTGAAACTGGTTGAAAGGGAATAGCGGATAAAATTGTGGCAGTTCCTGATTCGACTCCCTTATCCAGCTTTCAGCAGGTTTAATCACCGAAAAACCATCCACTATATCATAAGCATAATTGGGAATACGATTTAGAAATTCGCGGTAATAGCTCTTTTTTTCCGAAGAGAAATATTTCTCGTCCAACAGAAGCACACTTTTCAAACAGGCCTTAAGACCGGCAATAACATCGATGGGATTTTTTGCTCCACGGTATGATTCGCAAGAGGTGGAAGGGAATATGACCAGTTTCCCATTTTCATCCAATTCTTTGCCGTTGCGCATTTTCTGACGAGCACGGTAATGTTCGTCAAAAAATATCAGCGATTGTTCGATAAAAGGTATGTATTTCGAAATATCGGATCCGGTAAAACGGTGGTATTCGAGAATCATGTAAGCATGTTCTAGCTGCGATTCCCAGTGGTAGGCTATCGAGCCATTTGCCATAACTCCTTTTTCAACCGGTGCTTTCCAGCTGGTGGCAGCATTTGCCCGCGGATCGCCAAAGGGGATCTCTTCTCCGCGACTTCGGTAGTCATACTCATTTTGCCAGCCCCACCCATCTCCAAATGCAATTCCGGGAACACTGGTGTATTCGCAATAAACAGCTCCCGGATGACCAAAATGCTTTTTAACTCTTGCGGTTGCTCCGGGAAGCCCCTTCCGATACAACTCGAACTGGGGCAAAATGGCATCAAAGTCTCCCGATTTTAGCATGGGCCAATACAACAACCTCTGATTTTGAGCCGTAAATACCGATCCTCCCCATTGACGCCAGTCCGGATTGTGCGCAGCTTTTTCATTTACCAGAACAGGATCGTATATGAGGTTTCCGCCATTAAATTTGGTGGGATATTCACCAAAAACATTGCCGCCCAGCTGGTATCGGAACAATTGGTAATTGCGGCTCATTTGCCAGACCGGATTGGCCGGAGCAGGATTTTCAGGTTGAATGAAAATATAGCTGCGGTTCCAGAAATCGTTCCACCAGGATACCGATTTAGCAAATGCCTTTTGCCGTTCTTTTTTTGATAATTCAACTGTTTTTAAGAGATGATCTTTCCATTCGCCAATCGTTTCGGCTTGTTCAATATGCGTTGCAATGCTGATATGATGGTTCTTTTTTGCCGTTTCACTTTTTAGTTTCCACGATTTAAATGGTGTAACCTGATAATTTCCTCCACCAGTCCCATCGGAAACAAAACCATCCCCAAAGAGAGATCCTCCAAAAGTCCTATTTTTTATGTCGTCATTGATTTCTTTGGCATATTCCTCCAAATTCTGAAGCTTGATATAAGTTTCCGGAACCAATTTTTCTGTGGGATTACGGTGGTAAAATAAGATGGCTTTGCCCGATTGCTCAATGTTATCGCTCGTGCGGATTACCTTGCCCGGATAACCCTCAATACCAAAGGCCCCAAACCGCTCCCTTTTGGAAGGATCACCCGACATCTCCCTGTCTTCGGTTCGCCAGCTTTCGTAAGCAACAGAAACCGCTACATTCTCGCTGGCTTCCACTTCGGCGTGAACAATTGGATGGTAAACATCTACCCACAATTTGATTTTTGCAGCCAGTCTGTTTTGCCCGCTATTCTTTCCTGATTCAATTTCAATAAAACCATCTGCCAGTTTGAGTTCCTGCCGGAAAGCTGCTTCACCATCGAACGGATTAGGATTCAATTTCATCCGAAACCTTCCCATTTTCAGGTACTCACTGTTTTCGTCAAAACTACCACTGCGTTGCAGGTAAAACAGGATGTCTCCATTTTCGACCCAGACATTGCAACCGATATCCCCGCCAACAAGTGGCATCGATTCGCTTACGTCCTTGCTTTGACAGGTCCAAAGGATGTTGTATTGCTTCATGTGCGCCGGAGGCTCCGGTTGGGAATAAGCCCAGCAGATCAGGCCCAGCATGATCGTCAGGAATAAAAACAGCTTATTGAAATACATAATTCTCAGTTGATCAGTTTCGTCTCTCCCTTCTTCAGATTAAGTACCACCTCTTTCCCATTGTAACGGACGATTCCCTCTTCTCCAAGGAGTGATTTGACTGTGGCATTGACCAATTTTCCCGCTTTCCAGGTAATGGAAACTTCAAAACCACTGGCAGCGCGCAAGCCGCTGATCTCCCCATCTTTCCAAACATCCGGAAGTGCGGGTAGCAGTTCTATCAGCGGAATGGTCTTGCCATCCATTATTTTGGTCTCCTGGCTTTGCAGCAACATCTAAATGACAGCAGCTCCGGCGCCAAAATTACCGTCAATGTTGAACGGCGGACAGGAAGAGAGCAAGTTGGGCAGCAATCCCGGTGTTCTTCTTCCACCCATGACAAAGAGGTTGTTGAAGATCTTGTAGGCATGATTGCCATCTTTCAACCTGGCCCAGCAGCAAGCCTTCCACGACATCGACCAACCGGTAGCCTCGTCCCCACGGATCTCCAGCGTCTTTTTGGCGGCATTGAACAACTCCGGGGTACCCTCTTTCGAAATTTCAAAACCGGGACTCAGTGCGTAGAGGTGGGAGATATGCCGGTGTTTGGGATCTATTTCCCTATACTCTTTGTCCCACTCGAGCAGTTGCCCTTTTGAGCCAATCAGGTAGGGCTGGATGCTGTCCCGCTGGTTTTTGATCCTGGCGATGAACTCCTTGTCCACATCTAAAATACTGGATGCTTCGATGCAATTGGTAAAGAGCTCCTTGGTGATCATCAGGTCCATCACGGCTCCTTCGCAGAAGGGGGTGGAGTATTTTTGCCCATCCGGGAAATAGCCATGCTCGGGGGAGGAACCAACAGGGGTGGTATAGTAGCCGTTGTCATTTTTCACCAGCCAATGGCTCAGAAATTCGGCGGCACCTTTCAGTTCCGGCCAGTACTCCTTCAAAAATTCCTTGTCTTTTGAATAGCGATAGTGTGTCCAGATTTGCTGGCTGGTCCAGCCACCGGCCATGGGCCAGAAGGAGCAGTTGGCATTGTCGACAGGTTGGGTGGTGCGCCAGATGCTGGTGTTGTGGTGGGCCGTCCATCCCGGATAGCCAAAACTCTCCTTCACATGTTCTGTTCCATTGACCGCCATCTCCTTGACAAACCTCAAAACTGGTTCTGTGCATTCGCCCAGGTTGGCCGCCTCTGTCATCCAGTAGTAGATTTCTGAATTGATGTTCATGGTATAGCCACTGGCCCAGGGAGGTACAATTTCGTTGTTACAGATGCCCTGCAGGTTAATTGGCTGGCCACCGGGACGGGAAGATGCAATAGTCAGGTAACGTGCGTATTGCAATGCCAGTGCCGGCAGTGACTGATCCCCTCCGTTGCTGTAGGCACTGAGCCGTTTGTCTGTTGGCAGTTTGCCTTGTTCTGTCAGCGCGCCCAGGTCGATTTTTGCCCTGTTAAACAGATTTTGATAATCGTTGAGATGGTTTTTTTGCAATACAGGGTAGCTTTTGGCCAGTGCATTTTTCAGGTTGGCGGATGCCTCAATGGAGGGATCGACCCCCTCCTTGCTGGGACTCTTGTCGAAACCATTGAAGCTTGTATCCATAGAAAGGAGAATGGTGATTTCATCAGCCCCTGTTACGACCAGTTGATCCGCCGACGCTTCCATCTTTCTGCCCTTAAGGTCAATCCCAACACGGCCTTCATAGAAGGTTCCTGCCCCATCCAGCTTGTCGCCGTACATGATGGTCTCCCTGCCAGGAATCAGAACTCCTTTCTCGTCGAACAGTTCGGGATACATCCACT
>CAZVTL010000256.1:0-5580 GCA_964630075.1 uncultured Tangfeifania sp. | reverse complement strand
CAGCTTGGTTGCTTTTCGCCCATTCCCATTACAGAACATCAGGTGAATAATTTTATTCATGCCATTCCCAAAAAATTTCGGTTTGTGGAGATCCATCTCAACGAACAGAATAATTTCACTTTTTCGGCAGGGAATACAACCCGGCGAATTAACCATGAATTGGATTTATCACCGATCTATGAAGAGCTGGTAACAGGGTACGCCCAGAATACCAGGCGAAATCTGCGGAAGGCAGCAGAAATGGGCGTGAGCCTAAGCAGGGTAACTCGGACAGATGAACTGGTTTCACTGTTTATGGAAAATTATGGAAAAAAGGAGGGGAAGCTTAACCTGACCCATTATGAAACCATGCGCAGTGTGATTAATTATGGCCTGGCTCATAAGATGGGATGTGTTCGGGGCGCATGTTCTGATCAGGGATTGCTTTCAGCTTCAGCCTTTTTTCTGTTTGACCATGAACGGGTTTATCTCCTTTTTGCTGCCTCAGCAGTGGAAGCCCGGGAGAATGGCGCCATGTTTCTGCTAATTGACCGGTTCCTTTCTGAACATGCCGGTAAAAGTCTGAAACTCGATTTTGAAGGAGGAAATGACCCGAATCTTGGCAGGTTTTATAAAAGTTTTGGTGCAGCGGAAGTTCCCTATCCCGCAATTCAGATCAACAGATTGCCCATGATTGCCGGGAAGGCGCTTTATTTTGCCCGCAAACTCAGGCAATAGATAAAATTCTCTACTTTTGTGAGAATTAACACTTAATTGAGAAGAAATGGTCCATGTATTATCAACTGGAAGTTCAATATTGAATCAATATATCGCTGAAATCAGGGATACAGAAACACAGAAAGACAGTTTACGCTTCCGCCGTAACCTTGAGCGGTTGGGTGGAATTTTTGCCTATGAAATCAGCAAAGAACTGGTTTATGAAACAAAGGAGGTCGTAACCCCATTGGGTATTGCCAATGTTCCGGTCTTGATCCAATATCCTGTTCTTGCTACGATCCTGCGTGCAGGACTTCCTTTTCATCAGGGGCTGCTGAATTTTTTCGATAAATCGGAAAATGCATTTATCTCTGCTTTTCGACGTCATCACAAAGATGGAACTTTTTCTATCAGCATTGAGTATGCTTCGGTAACTGAAATCGAGGACAAAGTAGTGATTTTGTGCGATACCATGCTGGCATCCGGTTCATCGATGGTACTGGCTTACCGGGAACTCATTTCCCACGGGAAGCCCCGCCATACCCACATCGCCACAGCTGTTGCCAGTGTTGAAGGAATTGAATATATGAAGAAGCATTTGCCGATGAAAGAGATCACCCTATGGGTTGGCGTCATTGACGATGAAATGACGGCCCAATCGTACATCGTGCCTGGTTTGGGTGATGCCGGCGATCTTGCCTTTGGAAAAAAACTCTGATGCTCCTATGAAAAATACCCTGGTACTTGAGAATGTTAACATTTCGCTGATCTCCATCCGGAGCCATTTACTTCGTACCATTCTTACCATCATGATCATCGCCTTTGGGATCATGGCCCTGGTTGGAATTCTGACGGCTACGGATTCGATCAAATATTACCTTACGCAAAATTTTTCGATGATGGGGGCCAATACCCTGACGATCCGAAACCGGTCCATGAATCTTCACATGGGGGGCAGTGACAGCAAGGAAAAGCGCTATGAACCTATTACTTACAACCAGGCCCGGGAATTTAAAGACAGATTTGATTTTCCATCCTATACCGCAATTTTCACGCGGGCGACCGGTATAGCCACCCTTAAATACGAAGCCAATAAAACCAACCCGAATGTACGGGTAATCGGAGCTGACGAAAATTATTTGATCACCTCCGGGGATGAGGTTGAAACAGGACGGAACTTTACCGTAAACGAGGTTGAATATGGGTTCAGTTCTGTTATCCTGGGTGCCGGGCTCATCAAGGATCTGTTTAAAAACAAGGAAGATCCCATTGGCAGGATCATTTCCATTGGTCCCGGAAAATTCAAGATCATTGGGGTTCTTAAATCCAAAGGATCCAGCATGGGTTTCAGCGGGGACCAGACCTGTTATATCCCGGTTACCAATGTCAGGACAAATTTCCCCCGTCCTGACATGTCGTTTAACATCAATGTAATGGCAAAACGGCCGGAATTGATGGATGCCGCGACCGGAGAGGCTACTGCTATTTTAAGGAGTATTCGCAAGGTGCCCGTGGGTATTGAAGACACGTTTGAAATAACGAAAAGTGATAACGTCGCCAAGATGTTAATTGAAAATCTGAAATATGTCTCCCTTGCAGCAACGCTCATCGGGTTTATTACGTTACTCGGTGCAGCCATCGGTTTAATGAACATTATGCTCGTTTCAGTTACGGAGCGTACGCGGGAAATTGGAATAAGAAAAGCCATTGGGGCAACCAAACGCGTGATCCGGAATCAGTTTTTAGTCGAAGCCGTTGTAATCGGACAAATCGGAGGATTATTTGGAATTGTCCTGGGCATCCTTGTGGGCAATATACTCTCGCTGCTGATTGGCAGTGCCTTCATTATCCCCTGGTTATGGATTACAACAGGCGTGATCCTATGTTTTGCTGTCGCTCTGATCAGTGGCATCATACCTGCACAAAAAGCAGCCAACCTCGATCCAATCGAATCACTGCGTTACGAATAGGGGAGCCCGCCATGGATATGAGTCATGTCATCGCCCTGCTCCGCAAGGAATTTCCCTATGAACCAACTGAGGGACAAGATAAACTGTTAGGTGAGCTGGCTGTTTTTCTGACCATCTCCTGGAGGCAGCAAAATGCCCTGTTCATCCTCCGCGGATATGCCGGCACAGGTAAAACCACGGTTGTAAAGGCACTTGCCGATGTCCTTCCGCAGATGGGTAAGAAAACAGTGCTACTGGCTCCAACCGGCCGGGCCGCCAAGGTCTTGGCCAGTTATACAAAAAAGCAGGCCAATACGATCCATCGAAAAATCTACCTCGCCCGCACCAACAAAGACGGATTGATCGATCTGAAACTGCAGGTCAATTATCACAAGCATACCTTGTTTATTGTGGATGAAGCCTCGATGATACAACATACGATGTCGAGCGAAGGGGCAATGTTTTCTACCCGCAACCTGCTCGATGATCTGTTCCAGTTTGTATACAGCGGGGAGAATTGCCGTATGCTTTTTATCGGTGATACCGCGCAGTTGCCACCTGTGGGGCTGGACTACAGTCCGGCCCTCGATCATGCGTTTTTACAGAATGCGTATCACCTCAACATCGATACGTTCGAACTGACGGAGGTTGTAAGGCAGGCAAAAGCATCGGGGATACTGGTCAATGCAACCAAGGTCAGACAGCAAATTCAGCAGCAGAAACTTGTATTTCCCCTGTTTTCACTGGATGGATATAAAGATGTTGTTCGGATCAACGGTCAGGATCTCGAAGAAGCATTAAACCATGCTTATTCAGGTGCGCAAAAGGAAAATAATGTAGTCGTTTGCCGTTCGAACAAAAGGGCCAACATATACAACCGCGAAATCCGCCATCGGATTCTCTTTCTTGAGGAGGAGATATCCTGTGGCGATTACCTGATGATTGTCAAGAATAATTACTTCTGGTTGCCGGAAGAATCAACCGCCGGGTTCATCGCGAATGGGGATATCGTTGAATTGGTCCGCATCCGCAAAATTGAGGAAATGTATGGATTTCGTTTTGCAGATGTGACGCTTCGCTTTATTGATTATCCTGAAGAAAAGGACCTTGACGTAAAGATCGTTCTTGATACCCTGATGTCGGAATCAGCTGCACTGACTCAACCAGACAACAACCGGCTGTTTCAGGCCGTGATGGCCGACTTTCTGGATATCGGTTCAAAACGGGGGAGAATGGAGAAGGTTAAAGCAAGTCCCTATTTCAACGCGCTTCAGGTGAAATTTGCATACGCATTGACCTGCCATAAAACACAGGGTGGCCAATGGGAAAATGTATTTATTGATCAGGGATATCTCAATGATAAGATGCTAAACCTGGAATTTGGGAGATGGCTCTACACTGCTGTGACCCGTGCAACGAAGAAATTGTTCCTGATAAATTTCGAAGAACGGTTTTTTACCAACCAAGCAGGGTGATTCCCACTGTGAATGGGTACAACTCCGGTCCCTGGTTTTTCTGAAACATCTGTGTAAGCGAGTAGTTCGCGAAAAGGTTAAGATGCGACCATCCAACACGGAATGCTGCATCGAGTTTGAACGGGTTGAGGTGATATGCGCCCCGGTCACGAACCATATAGTGTTCCACATCGTAGGTGGCGACTTTATTCCCCTTGTCATCTACCAGGAAATATGTTTCCTCCTTGTTGTTGTATATCTGTTTTGTATAGGATCCGATGCGCACACCGGCAACTACACCGATTGACACGTGAAAGCTGCTTAAACGGCGGTATGGGTTGGTCTGGTATTCAAAAAAGAGGGGCAGGTTCAAGTAGGTAACCACCATTTTATTTACCTTCATATTCACATAGTTTCCCTGGCCATCCTGCACTTTATAGGCAACAATTGCGGCGGAATCCTTGAGCATGACATAATTGCCCGTGAAATAATAGTTGCTGATCTGGAATCCAAGTCCAGTCGTAAATCCGAAGTGGTTTTTGTAAAGATTCACATTGAGTTCAAACGGATTGATATTCACCGTAAGAGACCGGGCTGTATTCATATTCATATAAGGATTTGCAGGATCGAAATTCATATCGAAATCGGGAGTCACATATCCGCTGATGCCAAGTTCAATCCCGGCCCAGTGACCGTTATATTTTTTTTTGTTCTTGCAAAATGGAAAATCGCTTATGCTGAAATTATCCATAGCGCATGAAAATTCATACATCCGGGTGCTGTCGCTCCCGGGCCATCCGTGCTTGTGAAAGTGAGATTTTCTGGTATCTTGTGCTTCGGAAGTTGCTGAAAATGTAAGTAAAAGAAATATTATGCCTGATAGTTTCAAGAAGTTTTTCATGAACGAAATATTTAAATGAGAGAATATATGAGCGATAGGACGATCAAATCTCAGAAATGTTACAACCTTAAAATTATGAATCTAATTTGAGGACGGCTAGAAAGGCTTTCTGCGGAACTTCAACATTTCCAATCTGGCGCATGCGCTTCTTCCCTTTTTTCTGTTTCTCAAGCAATTTACGTTTTCGGGTGATATCTCCCCCGTAACACTTTGCTGTTACATCTTTTCTTAAGGCTTTGACAGTTTCACGTGCAATCACTTTTGCACCGATGGCAGCCTGGATGGCCACATCATATTGCTGCCTGGGAATGAACTCCTTGAGCTTTTCGCAGAAACGACGTCCGAAATCATAGGCGTTATTCCTTGTAATGAGCGCTGATAGCGCATCAACGATCTCTCCATTGAGCAGGATGTCCAATTTGACCAGATCGGCTGTTTGCCAACCTGACGGATGGTAGTCGAACGAGGCATACCCCTTGGAAATGCTTTTTAACCGGTCATAAAAGTCAAAAACAATTTCGCCCAGTGGCAGATCCACAGTCAACTCAATACGGTCGGTCGTCAGGTAAACCTGGTTTTT
>CAZVTL010000255.1:0-5586 GCA_964630075.1 uncultured Tangfeifania sp. | reverse complement strand
ACGTCTCGACCAGTTCTTTGGCAAAATGCTAACCCCGGTAATTGGTACACACGAAGACGACGACCGGGAAATGGAACTTACACGTGCCAACCCAAACCGTTTTGCGCACTTGAAGTTGTTCCCAAATTCGAATTGGGAATTCCGGCGGTGGAACCGCGAGGATTGGCTGGGAGTAGGCGGTGCCTGTCTTGCAGCGGTGAGTGTAGTCGTATTGCTGGTGGTGATTATTGGTTTGGGAAGTTAAAAACATTTTAAATTTAATTATTATAATCCCGGCAGGGATTTAATGTGGGTAGAAAACGGATAATTGGAGAATATCACGTCCCGTACGGGACGAAATGAATTATCAATCATTTGCTTTCTACCCACATGTAATGCCTCCGGCATTTTGATCTAAAAAATTTATTTCTTAAACCTGCACCAAAAAGAATAAAAAAAAGAACAGAAAATTATGCAAAACATTGATATTTCAAATCAAACAGCGCTGATAGCCGATGCGCTGCCAAACATTCCATGGGAACCCAAACCTGCGGATTGCAGAGAAGTTGTCTGGCGACACAGTGCAAATCCCATCATCGATTTACATCCGTTTCCCAAAGCACGTAGTGTTTTCAACAGTTGCGTAATGCCGTGGGGAGATGGTTTTATCGGCGTATTTCGCGTCGATTGGCTCTCCATGGAACCGCACCTGCATTTGGGCAGTAGCCCTGATGGTCTCAAATGGACCATTGAAGAAGAGCCGATCAATTTCATTTCACCAGATCCCGCTTTGGGTGAAATAACTGTTGCTTATGATCCCAGATTGTGCAAAATCGAAGACAAATACTACATCACCTGGTGCAACGCCTATTTTGGTGCCACCATCGGACAAGCCTGGACCACCGACTTCAAAACCTTTCACCAAATGGAAAATGCCTTTTTGCCCTTTAACCGCAATGGGGTTTTGTTTCCAAAGAAGATCGGGGGTAAATATGCCATGCTTAGCCGTCCGATGGGTCAGGGAATGGCCATTAACTACGGGGATATCTTTTACAGCGAAAGTCCGGATCTGACCTATTGGGGAAAGCACCGGATTGTCTTTACCCGCGGACCCGGAAAATGGGAAAGGGTAAAAATTGGTCCGGGACCCATTCCGATTGAAACAAAAGAAGGATGGTTGCTGTTGTACCATGGGGTTACAGATACCTGCGACAGTTTTGTCTACAGCATGGGGGCCGCCTTGCTGGATATCAATGAACCATCGAAGGTACTGTACCGCTGTGTCTTTCCGCTACTGACACCAGAGAAAATATACGAAACTGCCGGATATGTTGGAAATGTAGTGTTCCCGACAGGAGTTCTGGCAGATGGTGCGACTGGTAGAATAGCCATTTACTACGGTGCTGCGGATACTTACACTGCCGTGGCATATGCCAATGTGGACGAAATCATTGCCTTCGTAAAAGCAAACGCGGCCACAAAAAAATAGCAATAGGTTTGATATTCAGGTTGAATCAATAGATTTTTAGGATTGAGTCCAAAACAAAATAATAAGAATTGCCACAAAGTCACTAAGACACAAAGGTTTCACAAAGACATAAAATTCAACACTATTAGCTTAGTGATATCTTAGTGTCTTGGTGACTTTGTGGCAGAAGTAGGCTTTTGGGACATGCCTCCTATTGATAACTTTTTCTTCATAAGATCGTTTAATAAAAAAAACCATCAACATGCAAAAGGTAGACAACTTTTCGATGGAATTGAATTTCACCGAAGCATACAGAAAAAACAAAGACAACCACATCGCCATACGCGAGGCAAGATGCCACCAGGCTCAGTTCCCGGCCATACTTACCGAAATTCTGGAGCATGACAGGCTAGCCGGACGAACCATGTGGGGTTGGGTTGGTTTCAGCCCCCACAATGCCCCCGGAGGTGCTGCATATGGTTATTTTTGCCACGATCAGAAAATTATAGAAGCCATAGAAAGAGGGAATATTCCTATCGAGCAAAGGGATGGGGTGCATGAAATGCTCCATTTCTGGAAAAAAGAGACTTCAAAGGCAAAAGTAGAAGCGGCCTTCACAGAAAAAATGCTTCCTGTACTCTTTCGCGATGAGATAGTATCCTTGCCTTACAATTTCAAACCTCTGATTGCCAATCCAATTTATCGCATGGCCGGAGTTTTTGTTGACTACGAGAAATTGTTGCGGCTTGGCATTCCAGGCATGATTTTCGAAATTACGGACTGCATGCAGCAGTCAAAAGCATCGGGTGGTGATTATCAACTGTATGAAGGCATGCTTATCGCATTGGATGTTTTTGTCGATTCCTGCCACCATTACGAAAAACAGGCCATAGAAAAAGCCAATGCAGCTTCCGACACAAAGCGCAAGCATGAATTGTGGAAACTGGCGGAAATATTGAAGAAAAATGCGGTCTCCAAACCCGAAACATTCTACGAAGCCCTTCAGTTATCATGGTTATATACCTTGATTTGCGGTTCCCTGGAATTGGGCAGGGTAGATGTTTATCTGGGCGACTTCTATGTTCATGATATCGACAACGGGATCATTACAGAGGAAGAAGCGTTGTCGTTGATGCATTCCTACTGGAGACTGATCAATGAACTTTTCCGGGACGTGGACGGACGTGTGATCATTGGAGGAAGAGGCAGGCGAAACGAGAAAAATGCCGACCGGTTTGCCCTATTGGTTCTTGAAACCATGAGAACCTACGGAAGGGCCATCCTTCCCCAGACCACCCTGCGTTTTTATGAAGGGATGAACCCTGAATTAATGGAAAAATCGATATCGCTTATTGGCGATGGTCACACTTTCCCACTGCTTTACAACGATGATGTCCTGGTTCCTGGCGTTGCACATGCCCACGACGTTCCTACCAAGGATGCCGAGCAATATATGCCGCTTGGATGCGGGGAAATTGTGATCGACCACATGGGATTTGGCACACCCAGCGGTTCTTTGAATGTATTGAAAGCGCTGGATGTCACCCTTCGCGACGGGATGGATCCTATTTCAGGAAAACGGCTGGGACTGCCAACCGGAGACCTGAAGGATTTCAAAACTTTTGATGAATTCTTTTCTGCCTTCAAAAGCCAGCTGGCTTTCTTTATCGAGATTCTTGCCGATCACGAAGAGCTCGAATATGTTGAGTCTGGAAAACAGGCGCCTTATCTTTACCTGAGCATGTTGTACGACGACTGCATAGCACGGGGGAAAGCCATCTTTTCAGGAGGCATCCGATACCTTGGAGGCTCCCTGGAATCGTTTGGAAGTGTCAATGCTGCCGATAGTTTAACTGCCATTAAAAAAATGGTTTTCGACCAGAAACTAATTTCGGCAGAAAGATTGATAGCCGCCCTGGACAACAATTTTGTTGGATTTGAAAAGGAACACAAGTTGCTGAAGGAGTGTCCAAAATATGGAAACGACGACAATTATGCCGATGATATGATGGTGGAGTTGCATGATTTCATGTGCAACAACATCCGCGACCAGCGGGAAAGAACCAACCTGGACTGGTACCTGAATGTACTCATCAACAACAAACAAAACACTATCCTTGGCCGTTGGGTCGGCGCATCAGCGGACGGGCGCAAAGCGGGGCGTGAAATGGCCAACGCCAATACCCCTGCAGGTGGTAATGACAAGAAAGGGGTCACCGCACTCATCAATTCATTGGTAAAGCCTAGTCATAAAATCCATGCCGGTACCGTACAAAACATGCGTTTTGGAAGGGATTTCTTCACCAATAACAGGGGAAGATTCGAAGTCTTGCTCGACACCTACTTCAAAAAAGGAGGAGCCCAGGCTATGATCACTGTCATCAATCGCGGAGATTTGGAGAAGGCCCTGGCAGAGCCCGAAAAGCACAAAGACCTGTTTGTGAGAATCGGCGGGTTTAGTTCTCGATACATTGATCTGCCCAGAGATGTTCAGTTGGAAATACTTAGCCGGGTGACTTATTAGACTGGAACTTTTAAGAATGAGTGAAAAGGCGATTGTATTTGACATTCAGCGGGCATCCCTGCACGATGGACCCGGTATCCGGACTACCGTCTTCTTAAAAGGATGCCCGCTGGAATGTCTTTGGTGTCACAATCCGGAAGCTGTCGCCCCCACCCGACAACTATTTTTTTATTACGATAAATGCACACATTGTGGCGATTGTGCCAAAGTGTGCGAAGATGATGTACATCATTTGGCAAACGGCACGCATACCATCGACTACGATAAGTGCACGCAATGCGGGAAATGTGTTGGCGCTTGTAATTCAAATGCTTTGAAGATTATCGGCAGAGAGATGAGCCTTGATGAGGTGATGCTTGAAGTGATGGCCGACTTTGATTTCTACACAAATTCAGGAGGTGGAATAACCCTGAGTGGCGGAGAGCCATTGTTACAATTTGCTTTTTCGATGGAACTCCTTCAACGATGCAGGCAGATGGGTGTGAGCACTTGTGTTGAAACTTCCGGTTTCGTATCCGAAGTACATTTCAGGGAAATCCTGCCTTTCGTGGATACCCTGCTTTTCGATTACAAAATAGCAGGATCGGAAGAACACAAAAAGTATACCGGTGCTCCAAATGAAGCAATACTGGCAAACCTTGACATCGCCTACCAAAGTGGTGTTCCAGTCATCCTGCGCTGTCCTGTAATTCCTGGCATCAACGATACAGCGCAACATTTCGGGCACATCAGGGATTTGGACAAAAAATACCCAAACCTGAAAGGGATAGAACTCCTTCCTTACCACAACATCGGGAACAACAAACGAACCAGCATTGGAACCAGGGAGACCCTTGCCGAACTGAGCACAACTACCCCCGAAGTCTACTTAAAATGGCTGGTACAACTGAAGGAGTTGGGTTGCGTAAAAGCGACCATCGGATAGGGTTGGCTTGCCTAAAAAATGAATCCCGTATCCTCCATTCATTTCAACTGATCCACATTCGCCAGCATCCAGGTATTCAGAAATCCGATTCTGATCACATTGCTCATCTTCACCAGGTTTACCTTGTAAGGCTTGTCGCCCGGACGGTGGTAATCCTTGTGCATGGCAGCCATGTAAGCCATGATGGGGATTTTTTTCTCGGCAAAATAGTTGTAGTCTGAACCTCCGCTGGGGATCTCCTCAGGAGAGTAACTCATTTTGATCCCTATCTTGTATTTTTCCAGATCCTTCTCGGTAGAGGTTTTCAGTACATCGTATGCCTTGGTATAGGTGAGGTCGCATTTTACACCCAGCGTATCCCGGTCGGAATCGCGGGAGATCATGTCGAAATTGATGTTGGCAAAAATGTCTGGCTTGACAGGATTCATCACGAAATAGTGGGAACCGTGCAGCCCCTCCTCTTCTGCATCCCAGGCGGCAAAAATGATGGTCCGTTTGGGTTTGACACCCGTAGCCATGCAGGCCCGGGCGATGGACATCACTGCCACGGTTCCCGAGGCATTGTCGTCGGCTCCATTATGGATCAGTTTCTCACCGGTGCGCAGCATGGAATTGCCATCTTCACCATAGCCCAGGTGGTCGTAGTGTGCACCAACGATCACCGTGGTAGCAGCGCCATTATCGAGATAG
>CAZVTL010000254.1:0-5602 GCA_964630075.1 uncultured Tangfeifania sp. | reverse complement strand
CTCTGAAGCCGCCTTCATGAGTAAAACCTTTTCCCCATCCGAATTCAGACTTAAAAGGTCCGGCACTTTCAAACCAGGGAGAGTCGGTTCCGCCATTGTAAGTTGGTCCGTTATCGGAGGAAAAGAAGATCAGTGTATTTTCATATAAGCCTAGCTTTTTGAGTTGCTCAACCAATATTCCAACTTGTTCATCCAGGTATGAGATCATGGCTGCATAGGACGCATGAGGGTATCGATTGGGGAAATATGCCTTATTGCCAAGGTAAGGTGGCTCATCGCCGAACTTTTTCAAGTAGTAATCGACCCAGCGTTTTGGTGCCTGAAGCGGCGCATGCGGAATGGTGGTAGCCCAGTAAAAGAAGAAGGGCTTATTTCTGTATTCTTCTATGAAACCGCTCATCTCCTTGAACATCAGATCGGGGGAATAATCTTTCAGGGTAAATCTTGCATAGCTTTTGAGATCGTAAGGATCAGCTCCCTTGGCCAGTTTTTCATCCGGCGCTACGGTGTCATTTTGCAGGTAAACCCTCCTATCGTTTTTGTAAAGATGCAGTGGATAATAGGTATGTGCCTGACGCTGACAGTTATACCCATACGAAAAGTCGAACCCCTTCTTCTTGGGGGTGCTATTGGTTTGAGGAGCGCCAAGGCCCCATTTTCCGACCATCCCGGTAGTGTATCCCGCTTTTTGCAGCATCTGAGGGAAGGTGATAAGATTCTCAGGCAAAGGACGTTGTCCCTCGAGAGTGGAGTCTGCAAACATGGCCTTGTAATCCCACACCTTGCCGCGTTCTGCCCATTCGTCGTTACCACGAATGTACGCATGACCCATGTGGCGGCCGGTCAGCAGTACACAACGTGAGGGCGCGCAAACGGGAGCACCCGAATAATGCTGCGTAAACCGCATGCCATTGGCTGCCAGCTGGTCGATATTGGGCGTTTCAATCTTTTTTTGACCGTAGCATCCCAAATCACCATAGCCCAAGTCGTCTGCCAGGATGAAGATGATGTTGGGTCTTTGGGCTTCTACTTGCTGAGAGATAGTTAAGGCAAGGCAGACAGCGGGCATCAGGTATGTTTTTTTCATTTCGTAGATACATTCGTTATGTTATTGAATATCTGTAAGTACTCATGGAATTCGCAGGTGAATTTACATTCCTTTGTGTGGATTTTGTGTGTGCTCGTTTCAAAAGATAAGCGTTTTGCAGACACTTAGAACTGCAAAACGCTTATGTTATATCAAATTATTCCATGCTGGAAATTTTCAGGGTTACCAACCCGGATTTTGGGTCAGCTTCGGATTAAGCTGTATGGCATTGGTTGGAATCTGATAGAGATAGTATTTGTCCAGCCAGCCTTTACCGTCTTTTATCGGATCGTTGAAGAGATAAATATAACTCTCGGTGAGCGAAGGATCTGATAATTTGGTCGTCATGTTAAGTAAGGTTCCAGTTCCGACCTGGGTCTTGGTTGCCCACATACCGTGCTGTTGCTTGTTGACGAACCATGGAGCCACTTTCCAGCGACGGACATCGTAGAATCCAAAACCTTCTCCCAACAATTCGACGATGCGCTCCCGACGTATTTCCCAAAGTACCGGGCTAACGGAAGGATCGCGGTTTGGATCAAAATTAGCATCAATGTTGGCGACAACCATGTTGGCCACTTTTGCCCGCGGACGAAGCTTGTTGATGGTTTTGTCGGCAATGCCCTGACTAAACTGACCCAACTCAAATTGAGCTTCTGCCTCGTTGAGCAATATTTCCTCGATCTTGAAAATCGGTTTGTCAGCGGTATTGGTAGATCCGAGGTTGGAGCAAAGATCCCAGGCATTGTAGTTCTTATATAAATAGTAACCACCGCGGCAAGATAAGAACTGCTGGCTCGATTTAGTCGAGAGATTCGGGAAGGACAATACGATACTGGCCGACCAGTTCATGAGCGGGAAGACTTTGTTTTTCCCTGCCTCACCCGGATTGGCGATGACTTTCGTAGTTCCCATCAGATCGAGGTATTCCCTGTAAGTGGGATCCGCCGGGAAATCCCAGGTACTGGTCGAACTGTTAGCAGACAACTGATACGGAGGAACGATGGTTTGAAGCATGCGCATATCCCGGTTACGGAAGGTGGCATACGGAGTTTTGTATCCCGCATACAATGTACTGCCGGTAATGGGTTTTCCATCCTGACAAAGATACATATCCACAGTGCTTTGTGGCAATTCGGATATACCTGAGGAGGTTCTTTCGTAATGCGAATACTGGTTCATGATGACGTTTGCCACATATTCCTTGTAGAGTATCACACCCGGAATGACGCCCAGGTCCGGACTGGTAAACATGGCTCCGAAATCGTTGTGCACGGTGGGGTAGGTGGTCATTAGCAACTCGGATGCCCGAACACATTCGGTGAGATATTTCGCGTGATCACCCAACCCATGGTATTTACGCCAGGTGCCTTCGAACAGGCAGAAGCGTGAGATCAAAGCCCTCACTGAATTTTGGTTGATGGTATTTTTGCCATCACCGGCGGTCTTGATGTTTAGCTCGGCAAATTGCAGATTGGCCAGAATGCTGTCTGCCACCGCTTTTCTGGGGGTGCGCTCTCCGTAAACATCCGGGTCGGTATCCGACAATACCTTATTGATCCAGGGTACGTCACCGAAACGGGCAATTAATTCGGAATAATAGTAGGCACGGAAAAAATAACCAACTGATTTCCAGTGCGCTTTTTCAGCATTGGTCATGTTGGCCTTGTCAATATTCCCCAGCATGATGTTGACTGAGCGGACATAGGTGAAGTCCCATCCGTTGCCGGATGCAACGTTGGCAATGGTCTGGAAGGCATAGGGATTGTACTGGCTGGTACCTTTCCATGCCAGATATCCGGCATAATAATCACTTACGTTCATACCTCCGTCGCCATAGACGCCAATCTTTCTTAGAATATTGCCGTTGTCAAAAACTCCATACAAGGACCAGGCAAAGGTTTGAAAGTTGTTGTATGAGCTGAATGCAGTGCTTTCCGTCAGGGTTTCAACAGGTAGTTTCTCCAGGTAGCTGTCATTACAGGATACTGATTTTTTTCGTTATAGGGTAATGTTTATGCCGAAAGAGGAGGTGCGATAAAATGGGTATCCCCATGATAATCTTTCGGGGTCATAGCCGTTTGGTAATTTCGTCCAGGTGATTGGGTTTTCAATGCTGGAGAATAGCTTCACACTTGCAAATCCGATTTTTTGAACCAGTTTGGCAGGAACATTATAACTTAAGCTGATATTTTTTAGACGAATATAGGATGCGTTCAAAAGATACTTTGTTTGAACTCTTTTGTTGGAACCACCATTCTCCATTTGGTTATAGATACGGAAGAATTGCGGATTCGGATTGACAGGGGTATAGTTGCCTGTTGCGACATCAGTTGGCTTCCAGTAATCTAGCTGGTCGGAAAATATGGTGCCGAATTCGTTTGAGTTGAAAGGCCACCTCCGGTCGTCGCTGGTCCAGAAATCACGTTTGCCAACACCCTGAAGGAAGATATTCAAACTCAATCCTTTCCAGTTCACTCCACCATTAAGACCAAACTGGTAGTGAGGGGTGGAGTTGCCAATGATTTTGCGGTCTCCCGGATCGGAAAGGGTGCTGCTGCCTGCATCGATCTGGTTGGTGCTGTTGGTCCCGTCGTTCAGGTTTTGGAACTTTACATCCCCAGGTTTCACGTTGTAACCCTGTATGGTGGTAACGCCGGTGTTCAGTTTCCAGGTTGTAGTGCTGGAAAAATCTGCCGCAGTGTAATAACCATCAGACACATAACCCCAGATTTCGCCGATTTCCTGGCCTTCATAGTAGCTGCTAAGCAAGCCTGAAACATTGTTGTATTTCGTGACATGTGATCTGGAGTCATACAGGTTAAAACCTACATTGTATCCCACAGATCCGATTTTATCATGCCAGGAGACATTGAGTTCCCAGCCTTTTGTTCCGAGGTTGGCAACATTTTGGAGAGGTGCAGCTGCTCCTACCACAGAGGGCAGTTCCATACCTGGTGCGAGCATGTCTTTGGTATCTCGCTGGTACCAGTCAAAGGTGGTTTGCAAGCGGTGGTTGAACATGTTCAAATCCAGACCAAAGTCCAGGGTCTGAACATTTTCCCAGGTAAAATTGCTGCTGACCAACCCGGGGGCATAGAGTGTGGTAGGCTGAACACTGCTCTGAATCCAGCTGGCGAGATAGGATGCCATGGAAGGCATGTAGGCATACGGGCTAATGGCCTGATTACCGATCTGTCCCCATGATCCTCTGATTTTTAGGACATTCACATATTTATTTGACCACTTCATGAAGGTTTCATTGGCTGCATTCCAACCCACAGAGAAGGAGGGGAAGAATCCAAAACGTCCGGTTGTCGGGAACTTGGAAGAACCATCGTAACGTCCGTTTGCCTCGAAAAGGTATTTTCCTTTGAAATCGTAGTTCAGACGGTAGAATCCGCCTCTCACAGAATATTCCGAGTATGCATCTGTTACTTTTGTCTCTCCTGTCGCACTGCTAAAGGAGGGCAAATCATTGTTGATCATGCTTTTCCGATTGGCGCTTAGTTCTTCATACCGGCTTTTTTCCTGGTTATAGCCTGCCATTGCCTTCAGGTGGTGATCCTTGTTCAAATCGAGGGTATAGGTCGCATAGAAGTTAAGGGCATTGTAATCGGTTGCTGATTTTGTATTCCAATACTGGGATACGTTGTTTGCCGTAAAAGAGTCATCCAACTGTATGGATGTATATTCATATGGAGCGTTATACTGTTTGTAATCAGAGGTTTGGTTGTTGAAAGTATATTCCAGGACAGCCTCAAGTCCCTTGAAAGGTTTGATAACCGTCTTGGATAGGATTCTTGGATTCTTGTTTCGGGTGGTGGATGCAGCTGATTTCAATAGCATGTTCTTTGGAGTATTGACTGGCAACATTTTACCGTTGCTGGCTGCCATCTCACCTTCAGGAGTCAGCATACAGAGTCTCATGCCATACAGTCCGCCTGAGACATCGTATGGGATCGATTTCTCACTGCTTGCAAAGCGTACATCGACAGATTGTGTCAACCATTTTGTTACGTCTGCAGAAATATATGCATCTGTGGTGATACGGGAATAGTTGTCTTTGTTGGTTAGCAGCGGGCCCTGTTCATCGTTGTATCCCATGGACAATCGATAGGAGAGGTTGTTGGTTCCACCGCTGATCGATACATTGTGCGACTGAAGAAATCCATATTTGGCCAGCATATTGTCGTAAAGATCTTTTTCATTCAGGTAGTAGCGCGTGTTGGTGGCGTTGTTGACGGTAGGAATATAGATGCCATCACCTGTTGTTACAAACTGGCTTGGATCTTTTTGATAATCCGTAAGATATTGAATCCATCGGTCAACATTTTGTCCGGCGAAATAGTTGCCTGACAGGAATCCTGCATCCTTGTAACTTCTCAAAAAGTCGAGTGCGGAAGCCTGTTGCGGACGGTTGATGGAGTTCTCAAACCCGAAGTTGTTGTTGTAGTTTAGTTGGAAACGCTCATTTTTTGTTCCCTTCTTGGTTGAAACGAGAATTACGCCATA
>CAZVTL010000253.1:0-5638 GCA_964630075.1 uncultured Tangfeifania sp. | reverse complement strand
GCCCATTTTGAAAAGCTCAATGCCAGAACCTTTAATTTCCAGCTCAGCCTGTAAAAAGTAACGGGAATCGGTCCACAAACCGGCTTTTTCCTGAGTGACAACTACGGTTCCAGCCGATCCTTTGAAGCCGGAAATCCATTCACGATCACGCCAGCAGGGAGCAATATATTCACTTTGATGAGGATCTGCAGACGGAATAATCATGGCGGCAACACCGGCTTTTTTCATTTCAGAACGAAGTGCTTTAATTTTTGCAGCTGTGTTCATAGTGTGCTCCTGTAAAATAATTAATAATTGATAATTGATAGTTGAACTGGCAGCTTTGCAGGCTGTTGGCTTTAATTTAATGTTCTTTATGTTTGTTTAGATCATATGATCATATACTATGCAAAGACCAAAGAGAATAAGAAGAATGAACAATCCCCCGCATTTCAAGGGGTACAGACCAATTGGTTTACCGGAAGAAAACAGTCCGGTCGTAATTAATTTCGAAGAGTACGAAGCCATACGTCTGAGTGACTTTGAATTGCATGGACACGTTGAAGCTTCTAAGATCATGGGAGTATCAAGACCAACCTATACACGCATTTATGAAAGTGCGCGGCGCAAAGTAGCACAGGCTTTTGTACAAGGAAAGGCCATTGTGTTTGAAGGGGGGAAGGTCTATTTTGACAGTGAATGGTATTCCTGCAACAGCTGTGGTTGCTGGTTCAATCATCCGGAAAAGACAGATGAAGTCAGCCATTGTACGTTATGTGGGTCCACCGTTATCGAACAATACCATCAAGGACCTCACGCTGGTTCTACCGATGATCTTTGTGTCTGCCCTACTTGTGGGTTCGAAAAAGTCCATTTACACGCAAATCCCTGCAAAAGTGAGCTATGCCCGAATTGCAGTTGTCAGATGATCAGTAAAGAGGCACCTCAACCCCATCGCTTGAAAAACAACAATTGCAAACAAAAAAATTCATGAAATACCCATGATTTGGAAATCACCAACCGAGATAATAACAAGCTCAGGGGTATTCCATGTGGCAAGCAAAAAACAAATTATTAACACATGAAAGTAGCCATCTCATCCGTAGGAAATAGTCCCGATGCAAAATTGGACAGCCATTTTGGTCGTTGCTCCTACTTCGTAATATACGATACCGAAACCTCTGCCACAGAGTACATTCCCAACATGAACAAAGAAAACATCGAAGGATGTGGTCCTGCATCAGTCCATTTTGTAGCTTCAAAAGGAGTTAAAAAGATCATCTCAGGTGAATTCGGAGCCAAAGTTAAAGCCATCTCCGACAGCTTTCAAATTCAACTTATTATTTTAAAAGATCAGGAAAAGACAATGAATGAGATTTTTCAATTGTTAAACCATTGATATAATGCATCGTTCGATCTGCATTGGTACCTTTGTTAACTGTTTGCGATTTACATTCTCATTTTCTTAAATTCCTCCTTCATCCTTCTGATATCCGTCAGCCAATCTTCGATATCATTTTCGTGTTCAAGTTCTTCATTCAGGATGGTGGTAGCCATGGCATGTGTGGTATGGTCTGCTCCTCCGGTAAAGTCAGCGATCTCTTTGTAACGTTGAATCGCACATCGCTCACCTTTTAAGTTTTGTTCCAGAATCACCTCAATGTATGGATCGGAGGGCGCATCGTAGGAACAACGACTAAGTTTTGGCCACTCTTCAGGATTTAGAACCGGAGTTCCGCCCAGTTGAATGATTCGGCCGACGACCAATACAGCATGTCCCAATTCCTGGTTGGCATGAAGCAACAATTCCGGCTCAACTTCACTGCGCATCGGGCCCTCCATGAGTCTGGCCCCAATCCAATACTGGTAATAAGCCAGCCATTCTTCAGCCAATGCAGCGTTTAGCATGTCAAGTAATTTTGGCACGTCTAAGTTTAAAATGTTTACAGCTTGTTTTCCCATTACACTAAATTTATTAAGTGATATTCTATGAGTTATTTGTGGTCTTGTCCGAAGAGACATAGGATGGTATTTCCCCTTTGTTATGACAGACAAACAAATATATAAAAAAAATGTGAATACTGCAATAATGTTCATTATATTTGTATTGAACATTTGCTCTTTATTATGCCGCGCCCAAAACGAATTCGAAAGATGACCAATCCTCCACATTTCAGGGGATTCAGGCCCATTGCCCTGCCGGAAGAAAATGATCCGATCGTTTTAAATTACGAAGAATATGAAGCCATCCGGCTGAGCGACTTTGAATTACATGGTCACCTTGAAGCCTCTAAGATGATGGAAGTATCCCGCCCTACCTATTCACGAATTTACGAAAGTGCCCGGAGAAAAGTTGCCGAAGCATTTGTATTGGGGAATGCAATACTATTCGAAGGAGGCAAAGTATTTTTCGATACCGAATGGTATGCGTGTGACAGTTGTGGATGTCATTTCAACCATCCAGCCAAAGAACAACAAATTAACAGCTGTTCACTGTGCGGGTCAAACGAAATTGAACAGTGCCATGACAATACCCAAAAAAATTCAGCAGGAAATATCTTTATCTGTCCCAAATGTGGATTTGAACAAGCACATTCAGCGGGAAAGCCAAGTCGGAATGAATTCTGTCAGGTTTGTCATTGCCTGATGGTTCGAAAACGAACAACTCCAGCGCATAGAAGCAAAAACAGCAATTAAAATGAATATACAACGAACCTGTTGCTTCACAACATCCAAGAGAAGGACAATAATTTCGGCAACATGACGTTCCACGCAATCTTAAAAAAACCAATTATTACCACATGAAAATAGCGATCACATCAACTGGCAACAGCCCAGAATCATTGCTAGATAGCCGTTTTGGCCGATGTTCGTATTTTGTAATTTACGACAATGAGAGCCATTCAACGGAGTTTATACCCAACCCAAACAAAGAAAGCATAGAAGGTGCTGGACCAGCAGCGGCTCAATTAATAGCATCAAGAGGGGCTGAAAAGGTGGTATCCGGGGAATTTGGGGCTAAGGTCAAATCACTTTTCGATACCCTTAAAATTCAATTGGTTGTGCTCAATGATCCAGAAAAAAAGATCAGTGAAATAATCATGCTACTAAACCATAAAACATAATCATCCTGCCCAATTGGAGACTTCCGTACAGGGAAAGAGGGTGTTTCAGAACGGTCGGGGATTGGAGAAATGCCTTACAGTGAAGCAAGAAGATGCAATTGAGATATTATAACAAAATAAGGGTTTGCACCGCAAATTTGGCGGAGGACAAGCTAAATGAATACGCTTGAATAGCGGTTTTAATCTTACAAATCATTAAAAAAATCATTATGCCAGGATTTAACAAAACGGGCCCTCATGGAGAAGGTCCAATGTCAGGAAAGAAAATGGGTCATTGCAATCCTGAAAACAAAGGAAAAACAGACGACGAAATTTTAAAGGAGAAAAAACCTTCATTGTCCACAGGCGAAGGTACAGGGCATGGCAAAGGTTTAGGGCGCGGCAATGGTGGAGCAGGTCAGGGCCTGGGACGGCAACACCGTTTTAGGGGCGGCAAGTAGAGCCATTCAGTTGGATGGATGCTAACTCCCTCAAAACTATAAAATAATTAAAGGAAATCAAATGAACCAAAGAATTGCAATTCCGATGGAAAACGGAGTTTTGTGTGCTCATTTTGGGCATTGTCAGCAATTTGCAATTGTTGATGTAGTAGATAATGTTATTACAGAAATAAAAGAAGTTACTCCTACTGAACATGTACCGGGCTTATACCCACGTTGGGTTGCAGAGTTTGGGGTAACCGATGTGATTGGTGGAGGCATGGGACAAAAAGCGATTGATTTGTTCAATCAGCATAATATCAATGCATTCGTGGGTGCGCCAATAAAATCGGCGCGAGAATTGGTCCACGATTTTATTGAAAACAAACTTTCATTGACCGCAAATTACTGCAACCACGATGGGAAGCACGAGTGTAACCATTAAAGAAAAAGAAGAAATAATTTCAGATTATCGTTGTTACTTCTGTTTTGCCAGGGCTTTTGAACGGTTGTTGGAGAAGGCGGATCTACCAGCAGAGGAGAAGAATGGGTTTGCCAAAGATATGTTCGGTTTATTCAACAATGTGAAAGGGAATTTATCCGTACCCCTGCTATCCAGGGAATTGCATCTCCTCTTAAGACAATACACCAACAATCCAGATCCATACAAAGAAGCAAAGAAGCAAAGTAATGATCTTGTATTGGGCATGTATCCCTCATTGAAGAATATTGTAATCCAATCGCACAATCAATTCGATACTGCTTTGCGCCTTGCCATTGCCGGTAATATCATTGATTTTGGTATTGGCAATGACTTTGATCTGCAGGCTACAATAGAGAAGGTGCAAAACTCTGATTTTGCCATTGATGATTCGCTCCAATTAAAACAAGTGCTTACGGAAGCAAAAACAGTGCTTTACCTGGGTGACAATTGCGGCGAGATGGTTTTCGACAAGCTATTTATTGAAACTATTGTGCATCCCAATCTGATTTATGCGGTTCGGGGTGCGCCTGTAATCAACGATGCCACCCTGGAAGATGCCAAATATATTGGAATGGATTCGGTTGCCGGAGTCATATCAAACGGCTACGATGCCCCGTCAACCATTTTGGAGCATTGTTCATCTGAATTTATGGAGGTTTTTAACCGTGCTGATGTCATTATTTCAAAAGGACAAGGCAATCTGGAAGGTTTAATGGGCCAAACAACGAAAGATGTCTATTTGCTGTTAATGGTCAAATGCGAGGTAATTGCAGATATATTAGGGGTAAAGAAAGGCGATTTTGTTGTAAAGAAAAATAAGGTTTTACCAAATTGACAGTGGAAAAAATTAAAATTGGCATCATTATTTGTGATCGCTACCGCTCCTGTGCGGGCGGCAAATGTTTCAGAGCCGTAAAGAACAAAGAGGGAGCATTTGAAATATATAGGAACCAGGAAGTTGAAATAGCCGCTTTTACTACCTGCGGCGGCTGTCCCGGAGGCAATATTGAATATGCACCTGAAGAGATGAAAAAGAACGGTGTAACGCATGTTCACCTTGCTACAGGTTTATTGGTGGGATATCCCCCCTGTCCATTCATGGAGCATTTCCAAAGATTCATTCCCGAAAAATATGGAATGAAAGTTATTCTAGGGACACATCCCATACCACAGAACTATTTCAACACACACAACAAACTAAACACCTGGAATACTGAATTTCTGAAAAGAGCAATATTGCCAGCGCTTACAGATGAGCAAACCCGCTTAAAATATGACTGATCATTCCAATCTTAAAATAGCAATTGCCAGTGGAAAAGGTGGGACAGGTAAAACCCTGGTATCCACCAATCTTTTTTGGACAGTTCAAAAAGCAGGAATACCTGTCACACTGGTTGATTGCGATGCGGAAGAACCCAATGTGGCTGAGTTCATTACCGGGGGCTCCGTCAGCAGTTGCGCCGTCAACCAAAACATTCCGGTGATTGATCCCGAACGTTGTGTTTTTTGTGGTAAATGCTTCGAATACTGCAATTACAATGCTATTGTATATCTTCCAGCAAAAAAATTTATTCAGGTAGTCGAAGATTTATGCCACGATTGTGGCGCTTGTTCAGTGGCATGCGAATCCG
>CAZVTL010000252.1:0-5657 GCA_964630075.1 uncultured Tangfeifania sp. | reverse complement strand
GGATTCGGCAAGACCCATTGGGGGAGAACCGACCAACCGATTGGTACACGTGGTTTCGAGACGAGGTATGTTGGCGCCAAAGAGGTGGGGAAGGAAACTGGTGCCACCTACCAGGATGACGAAAATCCCGCCGGGCTGGCTGCCTACCGGAAGGAGGTTGCCAATTATGGTCCGGGAGAGGAGGGGGTAGAGGGTTATCTAGGCAAAACCTCCGAAGTGGCCGACAGCAATCACCGGGATGGCTGGGTCGCCGAAAAATGTCTGGAATTCTTGGACAAGGGAATCGACCCGGCACGTCCGTTGTTTCTCTACCTCTCCTTCCTGAAACCACATGCCGGATTAAATGTACCCAAACGCTTTGTGGAGCTGTACAACATCAACGACATCCCGGATACGGAACAACCGCCCTGGAAGGAGGAACCGGATACCCATCTGGCTTACAGTGACCAGAACAGCAAATTTCAGGCTGCCCGGCACAAAGAGTGGCAGACTGCCTGGCTTAAAATGACACCTTTGGAAAGACGGCGAACCACCCTTTATTACTATGCCAACTGTTCCTGGCTGGATGACTATTTCGGTCAGGTGTTGGCAAAATTGGAGAAAGCAGGTCGTTTAAAGAATGCCCTGGTAGTTTATACTGCCGACCACGGTGAAATGCTGGGAGAAAGAAATTACCGTTTCACCAAATATTGTCTGTACGAGAGCAGCGTACGGGTGCCCATCCTGCTGTCGGGGACACTTATTCCAGAAGCATTGCGCGGAACCATTGACAACCGTCCGGCAGAATTGGTCGATTTGTATCCAACGATAGCAAGGGCAACCGGCACCAAACAGCAGCTTGCCTCTCCCGGTTTGGATTTGTTGAGTGACCGCAAGCACAGGGGATCCTTTTGTGAGTACCACGACTCCGGAGCACCTGCCTGGATGTGGCGAACCAACAAATGGAAGCTCATCCTCTATTCAACCATGCCACCGGAGGCTGCAAAATCTTCAGGCACCCCTTTCAAGGGCGAATTGTATGACCTGGTTAACGATCCGCACGAATGGAAAAATCTCTACGAGAGTAAAAGACACCAAAAAATAAGGGAACAGTTAAAAACAGAGTTGCTTGAACATATGGCGGTTTCGTTTGCAGGATTCCCGGTAGGGAAAGGATGAGGGATAAAGGGTAAAGTATAAAGTATAAAGGTTAAAGGGGAGATGTGGGAACTTTACAAAGTAAAAAGAGGTGTTATGAGCTTGAATAAAATTAAAAATGGCATTTTGGCAGCTTTGGGAGTGGTGGTGATCCTGTTTCTTACAGGTTGCAAGACCAGCAATACCGCTGCTGCGGGAAAGGATGGCTTTGTGAATATCTTTGATGGGAAAACGCTTCAAAATTGGGAGGGAGATCCGGTCTACTGGAAAGTTGAAAATGGAACTTTGGTTGGTACAGTTACGCCGGAGACCATTTTAAAAAGAAATACGTTCATCATTTGGCGGGGTGGTATCACTGCCGATTTTGAGCTGAAGGTGGAATACCGGGTAACCCCAGGCGGCAACAGTGGCATCAATTACCGGAGCGAAGAGATTCCGGACTTGCCTTTTGCCATGAAAGGCTACCAGGCCGACATTGATGGAGCGAACAAGTACACCGGTCAGAACTACGAGGAAAGGGGACGCACCTTTTTGGCTTTGCGTGGACAGAAAGTTGTGCTGGAACCCGGCCAAAAGCCTGTGGTTATTTCACAAATTGCCAATGCTGATTCCCTCAAAAGCCTTATCAGGAAAGAGGATTGGAACGAAGTTCACCTGGTTGTAAAGGGTAATCACTTGCAGCATTATGTCAATGGAGTCTTGATGAGTGAGGTCATTGACAACGATCCGGTGAACCGAAAAATGAATGGATTGCTAGGGGTACAGGTACATGTAGGTCCGCCGATGAAGATAGAATACCGCAATTTTCGTTTGAAGCAATATTGAGAGACTGTTTAAATTTTATTACACTGAGAATAACGTACCAATTTTCGAAAACATATGTTCTATAGAAATTTCTACCATTATCAGTTTTCATAGGAGAAACCCCGGAGTTACACAGAGAGAGAAAATCGCTAGCGATTTTCTCTCTCCCGATGAATCGGGACAAGTTGTGTAACTCGTTTTTCCTCAAGTAATTTTAATGCAAGCGACAACTTCAAAGCTATATTAAATCTCATTAAGGAGTTATAATTTCTCTGTGTAAGAATTTTAAACAGCTTCTGCTGTTAATGCTACATATAGCGTAACTTTGGAACTATTGAACCTTAAATAATACCAAACTTTCAAAATTTAAGACGATGAACAGACGTGATTTCTACAAAAACAGTGGTCTCCTGGGCCTGGGAGTGATCGCATCCTCCAATCTTGGCGCAGTTGGAATGGCTACACCCGCCGGTAAGGACTATTTTGAAGAAAAAGCAAAGAAATTACCTGCACGTCACTTTGATGTGGTAATTGCAGGGGCCGGGACAGCTGGTGTCATTGCAGCCATTGCATCAGCCAGACAAGGTGCCCGAACCATTCTGGTAGAAGCCAAAGGATATCCGGGTGGCATTGCTGTGGAAGGTGGAACGGCACTTCATAGTTTCTATAATTTGTGGAAAGCTTTTCCCGGCGTAGAGAAAAGGCAGCTGGTAAAGGGAATACCGGCGGAGATGGTAGACAGGCTTACAGCCAAAGGTGGTGCCACAGGGTATGCCGAGATGGAGATCCACTACGATTATGATTCGGTCTGTACAGCCATCGATACGGAAATGTACAAGCTAAATGCCTTTGAAATGCTGGATGAAGCAGGAGTTTATGTTTGCGTGAATACCCTTCTTGCAGGCGTGATAAAGAAGAACAACCGAATGGAAGGAGTTATTTTGGAAAGCCGTTCGGGGCGCGAGGTCATCTATGCCAAATCATTTGTCGACTGTACGGGATATGCCGATATGGCTGCCTATGCAGGTGCCGCATACACCGAGCCCAACGACTATGCAGTGGTCAACAGCATGGGACTGGGCAATGTGGATATTGAACGCTACTACGATTTTCTGCGGTCGCAGGATGCCGTAGGGCAATTGGCTTATGGCACCAGAAGTGGCGAACCCGGCAGGATTATCCGTCTTGGTTCGGAAGGTTCCAAAGGTTATCCGGAGGCCTTTTCCGCCGGGGCAAAAGAAATTGGCATGTCGGCCATATCCACCACCGTGCACGACAACTACCTGATGTTTATCAAGATGAACCTGAAATTGCCGGTAAGCCCGACCGACCGCGATACGGTTTCAAAGGCAGAGCTTGAACTGCGGAAAAGGATGCAAAAGGGGGTGGAACTTTTCAAGAAACATATTCCAGGTTTCCAGAAGGCTTTCATCACCCGTACCAGTCCCTCCCTTTGCATCCGTAGGGGCCGGCTAATCACCTGCGATTATGACATTACCCACGACAATGTACTGAATGGTGACCATTTCCCGGATGATGTTTTTGTGTACGGGTTTCACGACAATGCCCCCAGATTTAAGGTCAAGAATGGAGGAAGCTATGGAATACCCTACCGCGCATTGTGCGTCAAAGGGATTGACAACCTGTACGTTTCAGGTATGATGATCACCTCCGACCACAACGCACATATGTCGACCCGCAACACCGTCAGCTGCATGGGGCAGGGACAGGCAAGCGGTACGGCAGCAGCACTGTGCGCACTTGGCAACATCAGTTCCCGTGAATTGCCTTACCAAACCTTGCGCAATGCCCTGGAAAAGGGGAATGTCTATTTCGAGAAGTAAGCTTCTGTAAAGGAGCTTTGTACAAAATTCTGTTCTCACCTATTATTTGGAATCCAAATGTCAAGAGCACTTCCCATGGGGAACCCTTTCATAGTCGCTTCTTTGTTGACAATTAGCAGTTTACCGCTTCAGGCCCAGGAAAAGTCTGGACCAACGAGACCCAACATTGTCTTTATCCTGGCCGACGATATGGGCTGGAAGGATCTGGGCTGCTATGGCAATCCCTACAACGAAACGCCCAATCTGGATCTGCTGGCCAAAAGCGGCATCCGGTTTACCCAGGCCTATTCGGCCTGTCCGGTTTGCTCGCCGACCCGTGCCTCCATCATGACCGGTAAATACCCGGCACGGTTGCAGCTGACCAACTTTATCGGTGGAGTTCGCACCGATCCGCAATCTCCGGTGCTACCTGCCAAATGGAACCAATACCTGGAGGCCCGCGAAACGACATTGCCCGAATTGCTGAAGCAAAAAGGCTACGCCACCGGCATGGTAGGAAAATGGCACCTTGGCAACCACGATTCAATTGCGCCATGGAACCAGGGGTTTGATTATTCGCGGATGATTACAAAGAATGGACTGGATTATTACAATTATTCGATCTGCCTGGATTCCTATGAGAAGGAGTTTACCGATCATGGCACCGAATACATGACCGATAAACTGACTGAATATGGCGTGGAATTTATCAAACAAAGTGCGAAAAAGCCATTCTTTCTCTACATGGCCTATTCTGCTCCCCACGTCCTTATCGTGCCGAGAGCGGATAAGTTGAAAAAATATTTTCTGAAATACGGGAAATATGAAGGCAAATACAATCCCAATTACGCGGCCATGGTAGAGAGCCTGGATGATGGCATTGGGTTACTGGTTAAAACGCTGAAGGAGCTGGGATTGCTCGAAAATACGCTGATCGTCTTTACTTCCGACAATGGCGGCCTCGGGTTGGATGAACTGGGCCCGATTCCCACCAACATGGAACCCTTGCGCAAATGGAAAGGGCACATCTACGAAGGCGGTACCCGCGTACCGGCGATGGTCAGTTGGGCCGGTAAAATCACCCCCGGAACTGTCTCTGACACCTACTACAGCAGCATCGACTATTTGCCAACTTTCTGCGAACTAACTGGAATTGCAGCGCTCCCCAAGCAGGTGGATGGTCAAAGTATTCTTCCGTTGCTCCTCCATCCAGAAATGGCAAAAGAGCAGTACAGAACGCTCTTCTGGCACTATCCGCACTTTTCAAACCAACTGGGTCGGCCTGCCGGATCGGTGAGGGTCGGTGATTTCAAATTGGTGGAACTTTATGAATCTGGAACCCTTGAATTGTACAACCTGAAAGAGGATATCGCCGAATCGAAAGACCTTTCGGGAAAAATGAAGGAGAAAACCGCAGCATTGTATCAAATGCTGAAGGATTGGAGAACAAAAGTCAATGCCCAAATGCCTTTGGCAAATCCGGATTATAAAAAATGAAGAAACGCAACCCCAATATCCTTATCATCGTTTCTGACCAGCAAGGGATTGATACGATTGCTGCCTACAAGGAACATTTCAAGCACGAAGCCTACCTGGGCCACTGGCTGAAGACCCCGAATTTCGACCGGATGGTGGCCGGAGGCTACTCCTTTCTGGAATCTCACACTACCAATCCCGTCTGCTGTCCGGCCCGTTCTTCCTTGTTTACAGGTAGGTACAGCAGTGAAACAGGAGTCACCTACAACAATATAGGGATCGACAAGCTGGTTCCCAACATGGGTGAATGGTTTGAGCAAAACAGCAATTACAACCGGGTCTATTGCGGCAAATGGCATGCCGGGGGACAATGGAATTACCCCGATGTGGAAGGTGACAGGAAAATTCCTGGTTTTG
>CAZVTL010000251.1:0-5679 GCA_964630075.1 uncultured Tangfeifania sp. | reverse complement strand
GCGTGAACTCAACCCCAAAATCACCAAAAAGCAGACGATCAGATAAATTGTTCTCATTTTATAATTGTTTGAAATGTTTATAATTGTTTGAAATGTTTATATTGTTTGAATTGTTTGCCCTTCGGCTACGCTCAGGGACCGGTTTTACTTTTTCTTCATTTGTTTGTATTGCTTCTTCCTTCCACTCCGCTCAGGGATCAGACGTTGCATGCAACGTCTCTACTGTCTCCTAGTCCCAGAGTCCCCATTCCTTTCTCCGTTTCTCCGTTTCCCGTTTCAATTCTCCTAGTCCCCCAGTCCCTTAGTCTCCAAGTCCCCCAGTCTTTTCCCTCTTAAGACGGAGATCCCCTCTCAAAAGTTACAGCGACCGGTTAACCGGGATGGAGACTGCGAGAAGCTGGGTGTTGAAGGAGATGGTTCGAAGGCGGCCATCCTCCACTTTTTTACCCGTCAGGTTTTTGCCGGTTAGTTTGGAAACGAAGTTGAGCCCGGCTATGACCACCTTGTTGCGGCTGAATAATTCATAGTCCTCAATTGCTTTCAGCTCCTGGGCCCTCCCCTTCAGAAAGTCGGATATGGGCATCTCTATGTTGGCAAGAAGCATTAGGTCTGTCTCTTTCAATGGGGCAAGTTCACCATTCAAAGGGACCATCGGGAAGGCTTCCGCAATTTTGGGATTCATTGGGAGGAGGGCCAACTCCAGCCGTTCGGGAGGTGGGAGGCTCTTAACCCCGTTTTGCTTCGTGGTCGTATTCCCTGACGATGGCGTGAGGCGCTTGACTACAGGAATACTTTTCGTTGTCCTACCGGGAAGCTGAATGTCAACATCCCCTTTTGAGCTGATCCCGGGCAATTCCGGAAGTTTGACCGAAGATTCAGCGGATGCCAGCGCAACAGGCTGATTCACCTTCTCCCTGGGATAAAACAGAAGCAAGGCAATCAGCAAAATGGCAGCCACAGCGGCGATCCTGGAGAAATAACCTGCCAGGGTTGCTTTTTTCTTCAGACGCTCCTTGTGGGGGAAACGAATGTCCGGCGAAGGATGTAACCTGCATTGGTATAGTAGTTGCGCCAAATCCTGTGCTGCCGGATTGCGGGAAAGCCAAAGCTCCAGTTTCAAGCGGTCTGCTTCTGCCAGATCCCCCTCCATCGCAGCGATTACCTGGTTCTCCAGGTAGGAGGTATCCTCGAAGAGGGAGCGTTTCAGCTGTTCCTTGCTGGGATAAACCAGCGTTTCATCAACTGTTAAAGCAGGAACAAAAGCTTCCAGCTCTTCGGCAAGGTCGGGATGTTCCAGCGCAAACAAACGCACCAGTTCCTCCTCCTCGGGTGTGAGCCGCTCCTCCAGGTAGTCGAGGAACCATATCTCGTAATTTTCTCTCGTAATCATCATAGCACGGCATCAATGGTTCCAATGTAATTTTTCAGGAAGATCCTGGAGCGGTAGATGTAGACTTTGACCTGTGCCTCGGAGAGACCGGTTATATCCCCGATTTCCCGGTAGGAATATCCCTCAAAATCACGCAACAACAGGACAGATTTCTGCACTTCGGTCAGTTGATTGATGGCCTGGTGCAGTACCTCCTGCAGGTCGCTGTACCCATGGTCGATGGCCCTTTCCGGCAGCTTGTGCGATTCGGTTAGGCGCTCCTTGCGGGATCTGCGGATTCCGTCGATCATGGTGTGGTGTGCAGTGGTAAACAACCAGGATTTGACCTTAAGCGGGTCGACGTGGTCGCGGTGCAACCACAGCTTTTCATAGCAATCCTGCACAATGTCCCTGGCCGATGGCACGGCTCCGGTATTCTTCACGATGTATCTGTAGAGGGCATCTGCCCAGCTCTCTACTGCACTGTTGTATTCGCCAATGGTCATTGTCGGTCACCGATTTTTAGAAATAAGACGATCAAGGCGGCCAAAAGTTACAATGGCATAAAATTTGTATTAAATCTTGGCAGGACAAAGGAGTCAAAGGAAACTTTTTGCCCCCCATCATCGTCTTTACTGAAGAGTTAAATATGCTGAAATTGCCTTAAATGGGATTAAAATTATCTGGGACAGCATCGGCAGTTTCTTTAATATCGTATTTTTGTCATTCAAGTTAAAATTCAAGTATATGAAGAGGTATCAATTGAACCGGATTTTGTTGTTGTTGATGGTAGTTGCCATTTTCGTACAATGCAGAAAAGATGCGCTGCTGCCAAAGACAGAGGATCCAACCGATCCCGACAGACCGGTGGTAGTTCCGGAAGCACCGGAGGTGAACCATTTTGTGTGGTCGAGTATGCACGATTATTACCTTTGGAACGAAAAAATAACCAATCTGACCAACACCTACTATCAACCGCTTACCGCCACGAGCGCCAATTACAAACAGCACAAGGATAGTCTGAATGCTTTTCTAAACAAATACACCGACCCCGAGAAACTCTTCAATGGTTTGCTTTACCAATACAATGTGGTCGACAAATGGTCTTTTATCGTGAAAGACTATACCATCATCGACAACTGGATTGCCGGCATCTCCAAAACAATGGGGTATGATTTCAAATTGTACTATCTGAGCTCCAACTCTTCTGACCTGATTGGGGTGGTCCGGTATGTGCTGAAGGACTCACCGGCTGACAAGGCCGGGATACAACGCGGAGACATTTTCTACAAGGTGGATGGGGTGCAGTTGACAGATGCCAACTACACAGCCAACCTGATCAACAAGGAGGCGTTTACCCTAACCTTCGGCAAATTGGTCAGCGGGGTTGTAACACCTACCGGTAAAACCACTGCGCTGACAGCAGTCGAACTCCAGGAAAATCCAGTATATTTCAGCAAAGTGCTTACGGTCGGTACCAACAAGGTAGGTTACCTGGTTTACAATGGCTTTACTTCAGATTTCGATCTTCAGCTGAATACTGTATTTCAGCAATTCAAGACAGCGGGGGTAAATAAACTGGTGATGGACCTGCGGTACAACGGAGGAGGTTCCGTTCAGACGGCCATCTACCTTGCCAGCATGATCTATACCACCAACACCACCAAATTGTTTACGAAGAGTGTATACAACGGAATTTTAACTCCTTACATCACAAGCACCTACGGGGACAGCTTTTTCAACAGCAACTTCGCGGACAAGATCTCGACTACCGTTTCGGGTACTACCACCAATACACCCATCAATTCTCTGGGATTGACCGATGTCTATTTCATTGTGTCAAAGGAATCTGCCTCCGCCAGCGAGTTGCTTATCAATGGATTAAAACCCTACATGAATGTCAAGGTGATTGGCAGCAACACCTATGGGAAATATGTGGCCTCCCTCACCCTCAAGGATTACGACAGCAACGACAAATTGGTAACCACCCACAGGTATGCCATGCAGCCCATTGTGGCCAAATATGCCAATTCACTGGGTATTTCAGATTTTGTGGACGGTCTGGCCCCGGACTATACAGCCAAGGAGGATGTGGGAAGCCTGCTACCCTTTGGTGATGAGAACGAAACCATGTTAAAAGTGACGCTCGATGTTATCAAAGGCTTAAAATCACAAACGATCACAACTCCAAGCAGTTTGGCCAATTCCAAAGCCATCTTTGGTTCGAAAGACAAGACCCAATTCTCGAGGGAAATGTACATTGACCCACGGAAACTGGAGAAAAGAACAAGGTAATTTTCAATTTTCGATTTTCGATTTTCGATTGGCTTAAAATCGAAGGTTGTTAAATTCTATTCAGATATAAAACCAGGATTAGCAGGCACTAATTTTCGGAGTCCTGTCAATCCAAAATCCAAAATCCAAAATGGATCAATCAACAACAAGCGAATACATATGAATCAGGGTAGTAAGCAGTTGAAGCTAGATGAGCGTTACCTCAAGATGGCTTCCATCTGGGCCGAGAATTCCTATTGCAAACGCAGGCAGGTCGGAGCGCTGCTGATCAAGAACAAGATGATCATTTCGGATGGTTACAACGGGACACCCTCCGGGTTTGAAAATATCTGTGAAGATGACCACAACAAAACAAAGCCCTATGTCCTCCATGCAGAAGCCAACGCCATTACAAAAATCGCCAAGTCGCACAACAGCAGTGATGGAGCTACCCTCTATGTAACCTCCTCCCCCTGCATCGAGTGTGCCAAACTGATCATCCAGGCAGGCATTGTCAGGGTGGTCTTCTCCGAACAATACCACATGAACGACGGCATTGAATTGCTGGAGCGGGCAAAAATTGAGGTGGTACAGATCAACAAATGACGGAGAGACAGCAGGGGCGACCCTGGGTGGTCGTCCTTGAAAATGTGGGGAAAATATTGAAACAGGGAAACGGAGAACGGACTGGGGGACTTAGAGACTAATGGACTGGGAGAATTGAAACGGAGAAACGGAGAAACAGAGAAACAGAGAAACAGGGAAACAGAGAAAAAGGACTAGGGGACTAGGGGCTGAGGAGACGAGAGGAGGAAAATGACGGAGGGATGAGAACCCAGCGTTTTCAAACCCTGAAGGGGTTAAAGCTGAATAGCCCCGGGTGAAGCGGAGCGAAACCCGGGGAAAGGGAATGCACGGAGATCACCGTCCGCGGTAGCATTTTGGAAACAGGAAAAATGATTGTATCGGACGGAAGAATCGATTCATGGAAGATGCGCAAAGCCAAAGGTGGTTATAAGGCTGTTAAGTCAACATAAAGATGGCCAGGTCCCTGAGCGAAGCCGAAGGACAACGATTTCAGGTGCTTGGTGTAACTAAAAGAGAAAAGACCGTACCAATAAAGATCATAGTAAAAATTAAGGATACATTTCGTTAGATGGAAAACAACAATAGAAAATTATCAACCTGGATGCCACTTATTTTGGCAATTACGCTGATTTTTGGCGTATGGTTGGGAATCAAGCTGCAAAACCGCAAACTCGCTGCCATACTGCCTACCCAGATTAACAGTAAAAGTAAGCTGGACAGGGTGATTGACCTGATTGAAGGAAATTATGTAGATACGGTCAATACCAAAAAAATCATAGAGGATGTCATTCCTGAAGTATTGAAACAACTGGATCCGCACACCACCTACATTGCTGCAAAGGAGATGCAGGGTGTCACGGAAGAGATGAGCGGTAATTTTGGCGGAATCGGAGTTCAATTTTCTATTCAGAATGACACCGTCATGGTGATTGATGTAATCTCGGGAGGGCCCTCCCAGAAACTGGGAATTCGCGCTGGTGACAGGATCGTCAGGGTGGACGATTCATCCATGGTCGGCAAAAGCATCAAAAATGAGACAGTCTTCAAGAAATTGCGCGGGACCAAAGGCACCAAAGTAAGTGTGGGTGTATGGCGGAAAGGGCTGCCTGATCTGCTTACTTTCAACATTACCCGTGGAGATATCCCCATCAACAGCGTTGATGTCTCCTACATGATCGACAATCAAACTGGATACGTGAAAATTGGTCGGTTTGCAGAAAAGACCTATGAGGAGTTCATGGCTGCCATGGCCAAGCTGGACAATGGCGGCGCCGATAAACTGATCATCGACCTACGGGGAAACCCTGGTGGCTATCTGAGTGCCGTCATTCGAATGGTCAATGAACTGTTGGACAAGAATGAATTGATTGTCTATACTGCAGGCCGGACACAACCGAAAAGAGAGTTCAAGTCAGAGCAACGCGGCAAGTATTTTGACAAAAAGGTGG
>CAZVTL010000250.1:0-5713 GCA_964630075.1 uncultured Tangfeifania sp. | reverse complement strand
CAGGGCTTGGTACCATCCGACCAGGCGTTGATCATGGCCATGGGGGAGAAACAGACGCTCTGCATGCGGCGAACCCACTCCTCGCCGGTTTTGGAACCACGCACCTCAGGTGTCCAGAGTACCCCGGAAAAACTGCTGTTGATCAATGCCGTGATGAAATCCTCGTGGCTGTAGTAGTCGTTGTAGATTACATATGGAAGTGAAACTCCTCCTGCATTGGAAGCCCTGACCAATCCGAAAGTCCGGCTGTTTTGCCGGCGGTAGAGGTCGTTGGTCATCTTTTGCAGCAGCACGCCATAGGTCTGGCGCAACTGCTCTGCGCTGTTTCCGGAAGGGAATTTGGCGACATCGGGCCAGAGCCAGCGGTCGTATCCGTCGCATTCATCCACTTTGTAGCCGCTTATGCCGATGCTGATCTGATCCTTCATCAGTTGTTCCGAATAGATTTTTCTGGCCTCGGGCATCGTGAGGTCGGGAACGATCCCTCCCCAAACGGTGTGGGTGGCAGACAAGGACTTTAGATTGCCGAATATGGGTGAGTCAGGCGAAAGGTAGGGATTGGTCCAAAGATTTAACCGGATGCCCATCTCTTTCATTGTCTTTACAAAACCATTAGGATCGGGGAATCTGCTTTTGTCCCACTCCAGGGTACAGGGATAGGATTTGCTTTGCCAACCGGGTTCGAGCCCAATAAAATCGAGCGGATAACCTTTTTCTGCAAAGGCTTTGGCCTCTTCCATTACCTGATCGGCTGTATACAGGGATCTTACCCTTTGCGTGAAGCCCAGTCCCCAGCGGGGGGGCAGGCAGCCTCCGCCATTGAAAAGGTTGAAGCGGCGCACAGCATCGAGTGGCGTTGGACCAGCAAAGAGGTAGATTTCGGTACCGGTAGTTGGAACCACCATTTCTACTGCATCGGAATAGGGCTGGGAGTTCCATTTCTTGTCGGTATTGCGGTCTTTTGGCTCCGGAGCATTGGGACTATCCTTGCGGACGGCCGTGCCGGCATAGACGGTGATGTACCTGGCGCTGTTGACAAAGACGCCATAACCCTGGCTTGAAACGTAAAAGGGCACCGGGGCATGGGTGCGGCCGTTGTCGGTGCCACCGTAATGGTCGACATGTAGTTGCAGGATTTTACCCCTTTGCTGCACCGTTTTAAAATTCAGTCCAAAACCATAGAGTCTCTCCTCCTTCACAAGCGGGAAGCGGAGCATGGTTTTTCCATCGGCAAAATCGGCTGACACCTCAGCTTTGGGCAAGGTCAATAGGGCTGAACCCAATTTGCGCAATGCTTCGTGGTTGGGTTGAACATCGGCAGCCTTTAGTAAATCAAATTGATCGGGAATGCCGGCAATCGTTTTCCAAACACCAGGTGCAATCTCCGTCCAGGTTAGGTTCTGGGATATTCCGAAGGTTGAACAGAGGAGGATAAGTCCAAGGAGATAAGTGCGTAGTCTTGTTGACATATTTGTTAGTTTTTTGTAAGTAGCGAAAAGAGGAAGGATGCGATCTTCACCGAGAAATCAGCATAATATTTAACCGGTGTATGTTCCCCTCCCTCGATGGTGACAAGTTCATTCCTGATCCCGTTTTGCTCCAGCTCCCTCGTCAACTGAAGGGAGTTTTCGTAGGGAACCAGTTTGTCGGCAGTTCCATGAACTGTAATGATCGGCGAATCATTTTTGTCGATAGCTGAGAACATATAGGTTGAATCGGGGCTTCCCCAAAGATTGACCAGGCCTATGATCCCGTCTTTGTCCCACTTTTCGGCCGCTGTATTGTCCTTGCAGCAAAAGTTTACCGCCAGCATTCCGCCGGCAGAACCACCACCTATGATGATTTTTTTGGTGTCAATCTTTAATTTTTGCTGGTTGGATTTGATCCAGTTGAGGCCGGTCATGGCATCCTGCAGAGCATCCGCGATGGTTCCCTTTTTGTCCTCCCTGGGTGCATTCCGAATGCGGTAATTGATGGAGATACATACATAACCTCTCTGGGCAAAATCCTTTGCAAACTTTACGATGTAGCTCTGCTTCTTGTCGTTACCTGGCCTGAAACCTCCACCATGAAACAACAGTATGACGGGCCGAATGGTTTCAGTATCTCCTTCCGGAGCATAGATGTCCAGCAACAATTTTTCTGCCTTCCCTTCGAAATTGGTCACTTCGCCAAATTCGACATCTTCCTGGATGTCCACTTTTTCGAAAATGGGCTGAAGGTAGCGAACAGGGTTTTGTCCTTCAGTTTTGCCCGCAAACAGGGCAAAAACGATGAGCATTCCGACGATTCTATTCATAGTTTGGTTGTTTTTAGACCTTCAAGGTTTTCAAAACCTTGAAGGTCTGGTAATACTAATCCAGGGCTCCGGTTTTCATCTTCTTCTTTGCCCCTTCGGAAAGATTGGCTACGGCTCCTTTGACGGTGACTCTGATCAACGAAGCAATGGCATCCGGAGCCTGCACAGGAAGCTCTATTGTCAATCCCTCTGAGGTACTTTTGCTTTTCAGTGGTTTGCCGCTGGCCAGGATTACCACAGATTTTACCGGTTGGTTCAATCCCGGAATGTAAAGTTTGCCATCTTTTGGCCAATCGAAGACCGAGAGATAGAGGATGGTATTTCCGTTGACCTCTTTCTTGGTGCAGCGACCCCAGGGAAGAATCCCGAAAGGGGAGGCCTTGGTGGCATAAATCGCTTCACTGTTGACTTTCATCCAGGCGCCAACCGCTTTCAACCTTTCAATACTTGGTTGAGGTATCTGTCCGAGTGCATCGGGACCGACGTTAAGCAGGTAGTTTCCACCTTTGGAGGCAATGTCGCAGAGGTTACGGATCAGCGTCTCCGGTGATTTCCATTTGTCGTCGTTGGTCCGGTAGCCCCAGGTTCCGTTCATGGTCATGCAGGTTTCCCAATCCCTGCCATCCAGTTCGTCGGCACCTGGGATTTTTTGTTCCGGGCTTCCTGTATCACCCGGAAAATTCGGCCGTTTCAGCCGGTCGTTGGTGATAATGTTGGGCTGAAGTTTCAGCAATTCCTGTAGCTTCAGGGCATTGTCATCGGTCATCCCGGTAGGGGTATCCCACCAAAGGACCGCCACCTCGCCATAATTGGTCAGCAACTCCTTCACCTGCGGAATGGCGACCCTGTTGACGTACTCATCCATGGTGGAGGTCAATTGCGCAGGATCCCAGTGCCCCTTGTTTGCGGCAGTATAAGCGTCAATTCTTGCGGAATCAGGGTTTTCCCATCCCTCGGCAGAGACTTTGCGTGCCACTGCGCCACCCGGATTGTTCCAGTCCTGGGCCTGGGAGTAGTAGAACCCCAGTTTCATGTCGTGTTTTTTGCAGGCTTTGGCAAGTGCTTCAAGTACATCCTTTTTATAAGGGGTGAAGTCGGCAATGTTGAACTTGCTGGCACTGGATTTGAACATGGCAAAACCATCGTGGTGCTTGGAGGTAATGACAATGTATTTCATGCCTGCCTCTTTGGCCAGTAAAACCCATGATTCCGGGTTGTAATTTACCGGATTAAAGGAGGAGGCCACCTGCTGGTATTCGGCTACCGGTATTTTGCAGCGGTTCATGATCCATTCGGCTCCGCCCCTTTTTTGCTGGTGTCCGTGGTATTCACCGCCCCAAATGGCATAGGGTCCCCAGTGGATAAAGAGTCCGAAGCGGGCTTCCCGCCACCACTGCATCCGCTTGTCGCGGGCCTCTTTGCTCTCCTGGGCCGGGGCTCCCTGTAGCAAAATCAGAGAGAAGCATAGGATCAATAAATTCTTCTTCATTATTTAAAGTATAAAAGCTGTTTAAACCAATCCGTGAATTGCGCTTGTTATTTAAGGAGCGCCTGAATCGTTTTTACCAGCGGTGCTGCCAGCAGTTCGTAGCCGGCATCCGAATAATGGACATTCCCCGGTTTTGAATTTTGGGGATGGATGGTTTGGGAGGCGGTATAAAGGTCGATTACCTGAATGCCATTCTTTTTCATCACCTCCAGGGCTACCTGGTTGTATTTTGCCGGATCCTCCACCATTCTGCCGGCAGAGTTTTCAGGCACCACCGTGGTGGTTACAAAAACCAGTACAGCTGTTGTCTCCTTTAATTTTGCCACAATCTTCTCCAGGTTGGTGCGGTACTGATCGAGTGTGACGGAGACCTTCCCGTTCACATCGTATTTGTTTTGCGCATCCTTGTGGACCAGGTCGTGTAATCCGAAATTGAAGAGTACCATGTCCCACTCCTTGTTGTCGAGCCACACTTCCAGGCTGTCGACTCCCCGAATGGTTGAACCGCCATTCCCGGGGTTGTGTGCCACAGTGATAGCTGGTGCCAGCGCTTTTTGAACAAAAGGGGTATAGCCGATGGAGATTGAATCTCCGATGATCAGGACATTTTTGACCTTGTCAGAGGTGGCGGCAGTCAGGACAAACATCAGGCGTACAAATGCACTGCCGGGTCAGAATTTTTTTCTCATGAGAAAATTTATTTGAATTTAGAATTAACCACGAAGGTTTTAAAGGTTATCAAATTGGTATCTGCACAGGGTTATTTAATTTTTGCAGCAAACATCTCCTCGTAATGGGGCATTGGTTCAAAGATGCCACCGCTGGTCCTGTAAAACTCATCCGTCAGTTCATAGACTCCTTTGGTGGCTTTTACCCAGGCACCCTCCTTACCAGGATGATATCCCATCATGGTGTTCCAGTTCTTGTAGTTCTGGTGCCCATTGCTTTCAATCAAACCCAGATTTCCCAGTCCGGGGAAGGAGCCCAGCCGGGCGGCTACATTTTTGTTCCAATCGACCAGGATGGGATTTACCGTCAGGTCGGCGCAGAAGCAGGGGATGTTCCGCTCGTGGGCAGCCTGGGCGATTTTCATGGTCATGCTGAGGGTTTTGGCAATGGCTTTCAGGGCGATGGCCTTGTAGCCCATCTGTATACGTTTGATGGCATCTTCATCGGTGTGGGCACTTTCGTCGGAGGCCAGCCTAACGGGAATGTCCGACACATCGAATTCCAGCTCTTCGGCAAACGGCTCCTCGATAATGGCAATCTGGTCAAAAGCGCCGATTTTTCGGGCATGGTCGATCAGTTTCAGGAGGGTCTCCTTCTTTTCGTACCGGCCATTGGCATCAAAATAGTAGGGCAGTTTGCCATCTTTGGAATGGGGAGTCCTGACCTTCCCGATGGCATTGTGAATGGAGGTAAGCCTTGCCATGTCTTTCTCGAGCATCTCCTCCTGGGTACCTGGCTGACCGATTTTGATTTTCATGAAGAAATAACCCTGTTCAACAGCCGCCTGGATTTCACCTACCGGGATGCTGTAGGCCATCAGTGGTATTGCTGCGGCTTGTTTGTGGTGGTTGGAGAGGGCCGGCAAGTAGGCTTTCGGGATAATTTCGTCAAAGGTTTTCATTCCATTCTCTGCGGCATAGAGCAGCCAGGCTGCATTGTCAGTACCTACCAGTGCATTCAGGGCAAAAGTCTTGCGGAGATGCGGGTTGGAGGTGATCTTCTGACCATAGGCATAGACCTCCGGCAAAATGTTGTCGAGCAGTTCGATGGGTGAGGTGAAGCTCTGCCCCTTCATGATCTGGAGTGCCCGTTCGGTGAGTGCGAACATCAGGGCATTGCCGCCGCTTTCGGAATGGGCTGCGAATACCTGTGCGTCAGACCAGAGCACATTCTGGGTACAGAGGCCTATGGTATGT
>CAZVTL010000249.1:3513-5737 GCA_964630075.1 uncultured Tangfeifania sp. | reverse complement strand
TTGATGTTGATACTCTCCAGGTAGGGCAATGTCTTCTGGATTCCGCCGATGTATTCGTGGTTGCCGGTGATGGCAAAAACACCCAGGGGAGTCTGGATCTCCTGGATGTGCCTGCCCAGCTTCTTTCGCAATACGGGTCCGATATCGCCATCCACCAGATCCCCGCAGAGCAAAACCAGGTCGGGCTTTTGCTCCTTGATGATCCTTACCAGCTTCTGCTCCTGGTGTTCTCCGATCAAGGCCCCCAGATGGATGTCTGAAGCCATCAGGATCTTCATCTCCTTTTTTCCTGTCACGGTTTTGTGAATCGTCAGGGGAATCTCTTTCACCTTGGTGACCAATGCGTTGATGTATCCGCCCAAGACAACCAGGGTTACAATCCCAAGAATGGAATAACCAAGTCTGAGCTTCCCGGTAGGGGTAAAAACCGGAAGGAAATGGAAAAAATAGTTTGCCAGCCTTACCAGGTCTATCACCAAAATCGCCATAAGCAGATAGAACATAAATGCCAGCCAGAAGGCCCCCACCCGGTAGACCCATTCACTGGCCACGGAGGATGCGGTTCGCTCCCAAAACATGCCTACCAGGAAGGAGGAGACCAGGGTCCAGAAGACAACGGTATACCATCGCTTCAGGGTTGGGTTGCAGGAAAAGACCATCAATCCCCGCGTATAGACCAAATAGTTTAAGGCTGAATAGATCAGCAGAACCAGGCTAAAGAATATCAAAAAAGTGACTGCTTTCATACTATAATAATTTGTCTTTTAAAGGTAGTATGGAACTCTCCCGATAAATCGGGACTGGTTTCATATCGTTAACTTTTGAATGACAAAACTATCAATAATTTCGGGGGCATAAATCCCGTCCGCCCATTTTGATTATATTTGCCGCAAGATACTCATCAAACCCGTTTGACGAATGCTTTTCCGCTTCACCATCTTCCTTTTTGCGGTCGTGTTACTTTTTTCCTGTAACAATGGTTCCAACTGTTACGAATCGGCAGATACCTTGATGGTCACTGTTTTTTCAGGCAACAAATCCACGAAAATAGATTCAATTCTCGTCAGGGGCTTCAGGCAAACCGGTACCGGAGATACACTTGGTTACAGTACTGTATCCGATACCGCCAAAAAAGTCGGATTACCGCTGGATCTCGCGGCCGACTCTACCGGCTTTGTGGTCTATGCCAATGGAAAGGCCGGTGCTTTCTGGGTAAAACACACCATGGAGTTCCGGTTGATATCACAAAGTTGCGGTTTTGCACCCTATTATAAACTCACGGCTTCAAAACAGAGCCCTTTAATCGATTCAATCAGGGTTTTTGATTCCAATGTGGATCCGAAATCTGTTGAAAACTATGAAACCAATGGACAAAATATTAAGGTCTATCTTCATCTTACTACTCCTTAGTCCGATCGCTGGCTTCGGACAAAAAAAGGCAGAGGTGTGGAGGTATGAAGGCCCCCGCATTGGGATAGATGTCTCCAGGTTTCTGCTGCCTTTTATGCAAAAGTCGACGCAAGGTGGATTTGAGATACAGGCAGACTTCCCCTACAAGGGTAATTTTTTCCCTACCGTAGAAGCCGGCTATATGAGCGTGGATGATTTGAAGGAGCATTTCCACTACACCAACCAGGGGTTTTATGGCAGATTGGGGATCGATGTCAACATCAACAAATTTGAATCCTTGTCCGACCATGACCTGGTCTTTGTGGGCGCCAGGTACGGGTTCAGCCGTTTTTCACAGGAGACGCTTTCGGCCAGCTACACCAACTATTGGGGGACCTATCAAACCTCCTTCCCCAAAGACTACCTCAATGCCCACTGGGCTGAACTCGTTTTTGGACTGAAGGGTGAGCTGCTGCCAAATTTCTTTTTCGGCTGGACTGTAAGGGCTAAATTCTTCCTCACCGGGACCAAGGATGCCTATGTAAAGCCCTATGTCATTCCGGGTTTGGGCTATACCACCTCCGAGGTGCCCTTTGATTTTTCGGTCACCGTTTCTTACCGGATCCCCCTGATGAAGACCAAGACATTGCCCAAACCATTGAAAGGCGCAAGCACCAAACAATCGGATGATGATGAGGAGTATGAAAATCCTGAATTGAACAACAATTCATCAGGATTTGGCAGCGGGACCAGAAGGAATACCCAGCAATTCTAAAATTCCCCACCTCATCACAGGAAGAAGCCATCAATAGAGACGTTGCATGCAACGTCTCTA
>CAZVTL010000249.1:473-3503 GCA_964630075.1 uncultured Tangfeifania sp. | reverse complement strand
CACCATTTTATTCTCTCCGTCATTTTCCCATCCCTTCTTCTCCTCCTCCCTCAGTCCCATAGTCCCTCATCCCTTCTTCTTCCGGTAGGAGTACAACGTCTCCCCCTTGTCGTTGATAAAGTAGAAGGAGAACTGATTGGCAGAGACATTGGCAACGGTAAAGCCCAATGAACTATTCACATATCGGGTAAAAAACCAGGGATTCGACCAGCGTGGCTTTACACCGGAGGCTGTTACGATGTAATCAACCTCATCCCGCTGGAGGTGTTCAAATTTGTGCACATGGCCACTGAGATAGAAATCGACCCTGTACTTTCTCAGCAGCGGAGCAACCTGCTCAATCAGTCCATAGGTGCTTCCATGGTTAAAATCGGAGGAGTAGACCGGATGATGGCCGACTACGATCTTCCAGGTCTCTTTGGAGGCAGCCAATACGCTGTCGACGAAGGCAACAGTCCTGGCTGGATGCTGCGTTTTCACCGCGTGGTATTTTGGATCCCTGGGATAGAAAAAGACAAATGGGGAGGTGTCTATCATGACAAAACGAATGGAGACCGCACTGTCGACCTTTTGGACAAAGGTATAACTGCGGTCAGGCATGGTCCATCTGGCATGGTGCAGGCCATAATCCACCAGTGCCTGTGGATTGCCGATGTACTCATGGTTGCCGATGATAGAGTACCATTTGATGTCCAGTTCAGGTGCGTTGAACATCTGCTCAAACTGTGCTTCCCACAGCGGATCCAGTGTATCACGTACCCCTCTATCGTGAAAGAAATCACCCTGGTTAACCACAAATTTTGGGTGCAATTTTTTGGAAAGCTGGTTCACAACTTTGGCTACGGAATCTTCCCCGTAGGGTCCTGTAGATCCCATATCTGAGAGTACAAAGAAATTGTATCCGTCCAGGGGTGGCTGCTCAATTACCGGAGGCTGTTTACATCCGGCAAAAATAAGGAGGATCAGGATTGCCATCAACTCTTTACATCCCACAAAAGGGGAAGTTCTTCCTTGTCGTATCATCCAGTCTTAATCAATTCATTTGTAAACTATTACTGCACACCATCAGAAAATGTTTCAATCCAGCGCCTGAAATTCGTGGCGGTGCCTGAAGGCATATAAATATAGCAATTCCAATCCTGATTCAAACTGTTCGGCAGACTGAAAAATAGCGACCGTAATCCGACCTCTTCCTACCGTGAATGATGAAATGATACAATCCGGTATCTCTCTTGACCATTACTGCATGTGGTCAGAAGAATTGTGTCAATGGTGGAAAGTGTGTATCTTTAAAGCAGCAATGGAAATGCATTGAATGAACGCAACTTAAAACAGATGATTCTAACAATCGATATCGGAAATACCAACATTGTTTTTGGGGTGGCAGACCAGAACAGATGGCTTAAAATATGGAGAATCAAAACGGATACCTCCAAGACAGCGGATGAATATGAGGTGATCTTCAACTCTTTGCTTGGCAGTTCAGACATCCCCAAAGATGCGATCAGCCAGAGTGTGCTAAGCAGTGTTGTTCCCAGTCTGATCAGACCATTCAACGAAATGTTGGCCCACCTGGTCAACCATACCCCCTTGCTGGTTGAACCCTCTCTCTACCAAAAACTTCCCATCGAGATATTGAGTCCGGATGAAATCGGTACGGATATCGTTGCGGATGCTACTGCGGCTTTCGTTCGGTATGGCGGACCGGTGATGGTGGTAGATTTTGGTACTGCCATGACTTTCACCACTATCAGTAAGTCTGGCAGGATATTGGGGGTTGCCATTGTGCCAGGATTACTGACCGCGCTCAGATCCCTTACCGGGAATACTGCCCAGTTGCGGGATGTCCAGCTTGTTGCCCCACCTTCCGTATTGGGAGACAACACCATCCATGCCATTCAGGCAGGACTTGTTCTGGGGTTTGCCGGATTGGTTGACTCCATCGTGGAAAAGACAGAGGCAGAACTGTCGGATCAACTCACCGTGGTAGCTACCGGAGGTCTTGCGGCTGTCCTGTTCAACATCTCCAAACGCATTCAATTGATAGACAAAAATCTCACCCTGGATGGGTTGAAATACATGGCAGACCAAGTGCTCCCCGGAGAATAGGACGACGAGGATTTGAAGGAGCAGAGGTAATTTGAACTGTGGGGCTATGCTGTTCCTGAAATGCACCAGATCGCAGAGATACCACCGGGAGTTTTTTAACTTAAAGATCTTTGCTTAATTTTAAGGGAAAATAAGATGGATTTTCTGAACTCCAAATAAGAATAACTTATGAAGCGCGACAAACTAATTGAGATGTATGCCCAATGTTTCCGGGAGAATTGGGACAAACCTGCCTTCTCTGATTTCCAGGGAGCGACCACTACCTATGGGGAAGCGGCTCAAATGATCCGGCAAATTCACTGTTATTTCAGGGAAAGTGGGATTCAAAAAGGGGATAAGATTGCGATCCTGGGTCGCAATTCCTCGAACTGGGCCATCACATTTCTGGCAGTTTCCGGGTACGGCGGGGTTACAGTACCAGTGTTGCCTGATTTTAATCCGGACGATATTGAACACATCCTTCAGCATTCAGAATCCTGTTTCCTTTTTGCGGCCGACAACCTTTTTGAGAAACTAGACCCTAAAAATATAGCTGCGATCAAGGGTGTGGTCAGCCTGACCGATTTTTCGCCACTCTCCTTCGCGACAGGGGAGGAGAAAGCCCTGTGGACCAAATGTTTTGATCCCAATCATGCAGGGATTTCAGCTGCCGACAATTTTGAACTGACAGACTATGAAGGGGATGATTTGAGTATCCTCTCCTACACCAGTGGGACCTCAGGCTTTAGCAAGGGGGTGATGATTCCGGCCAGGAGCCTGCTGTCGAACATCGTCTATGCGCAGGAACATATGCCGCTGAAGTCAGGTGACAAAATCGTCTCTTTTCTCCCCATGGCCCATGTTTTTGGGTTGTTGTTCGAATTTCTGTTCCCCGTTTCGGTCGGTTGCCACGTTACCTTTCTCTCGAAGGCACCCACCCCA
>CAZVTL010000249.1:0-463 GCA_964630075.1 uncultured Tangfeifania sp. | reverse complement strand
GCTTTCCAGGAGGTGAAACCCCGGTTGATCCTCTCAGTTCCGCTGGTCATTGAGAAAATTTACAAGAAACGCATTCTGCCTGCGCTCGAAAAGCCTGTCGTAAAATTTCTGCTGAAAGTGCCAGGCATTCAACTGCTGCTGTTCAAAAAGGTAAGGGCCAGTCTGGTGGAAACCTTCGGGGGCAATTTCCATGAGATTGTCATTGGTGGTGCTCCCTTGAATCCTGAAGTGGAGGCATTTTTCCGAAAAATCAAATTTCCTTTTACCATTGGTTATGGGATGACAGAGTGCGGACCACTGATCTCCTACGAACCCTGGACCGGATTCAAATCCTCCGCGGCAGGAAGGCTGGTCGACCGGATGGAGGTTCGTATCGATTCAAAGGATCCTTTTCAGGAAGTGGGCGAGATTCTTGTCAGGGGGACCAACGTGATGCTGGGCTATTACAAAAATGAAAAAACAA
>CAZVTL010000248.1:0-5742 GCA_964630075.1 uncultured Tangfeifania sp. | reverse complement strand
ATAGTATTCGCTCCAGGTTGCCGGTAGCGTTAAAAACCCGTTGCCACCCACGGCTACATCCGGTGACTGAATTTTTACAGCAGATTTTTGGCGGTCAAAAGCCGGGAAATTGCCTGTGAATTTTACCAGTTCCCCCGAAAATTTGCACTGGTTCAAATTGGTGTACAAGAACTTGTTCTCTACCGGGATTTTACCATTGAAGTTTGCGTCAATTACAGTGGTATTTATTTTCACCGGCGACCAGATCTCGCGGATGGTATAAAAACTGCCCTCCTTTTCCCGGTAAGGGCCGAGGATTCCATCGGGGGCATTGTTTCCGTGGTTGTCGATCGAATCTTTCAGGTCATTTCTGACGACTCCCTCATCGGCAAAAACCCAAAGAAATCCGCCGGCTGACAAAGGTTTTGAGCCCAGCAAATTCCAATAGTCATCCAGTCCAGCACCCAATCCTCCATCGTACAACCCATGCAGGAATTCTGTGGGGAAATAGACCAGATTGCCATTGTTCAAGGCATTGTCGACATATTTGTAACCTGGATAGTGCTTGGTATCGGTGCCGTTTATTTTGGCCCAGGGTTCGATCACTACCCGCTTTTGGGGATCGTATTTGGCATATTCCTCCCGCAGATCTTTGTTAAATCCGCTTTCATTTCCATTGTCCCACAACAGGATGGAAGGATGATTTACATCCCGTTCTACCAGTTCTTTCACCAATTTTTTACCAATTTCAGTGCTGTAATAAGCTTGCCAGCCGGTCAACTCATCCAGAACAAATAACCCGAGCGAATCGCAAACATCCAGAAAATGTTGATCAGGAGGATAATGACTCATGCGCACAGCATTCATGTTCATCTCCTTCATCAGGTTGACATCCAGGATGCTGAGCTCTTTGCTGCTGCAGCGGCCGGAGGTTGGCCAGGCGGTATGCCGGCAAACACCACGGAAGATGATCTTCTGGTTGTTGACATATATTCCATCACCTGCCCTTACCTCTACAGTCCGGAATCCGAAGCGCTGTTTTTGCTGGTGAATGATCTTCTTACCCTCTTTCAGACTTACGACCACATCATAAAGATTGGGTGTTTCAGGATTCCAAAGCAACGGGTTTGAAAATGAACCAGATAGTTTTGCGGTATCCAGATTTGGGGTTATTTGTACTTTCAGCATCGATCCAAACTTCTTGCCATCTGTGGTTTGGATTTGTGCTTCAATGGTTTTGGATTTGGTGATTCCACTTAGGAATACATCCATCTTGAAAGAGCCGTCGGCTTTGGCATCGATGGCCACCCTGTCGATGTTTTCCAATGGATAGGCCTCCAGGCAGACAGGCCGGTAGATACCGCCAAATACCCAAAAGTCACCCCTGCGTTCAGCCTTGTTGATGGTTGCGTCGCTGGATTCCTTGCTGACAGTCACCTCCAGCAGGTTTGTTGATCCAGGTACCAACAACTGGGTAACATCGTAGCGAAAGCGGTAGAAGGCGCCCTGGTGGATTGCTCCGGCCGATTTTCCGTTCACTTTCACCTCGGTATCGGTCATCGACCCTTCAAATACAAGGAAGACCTTTTTTTGATTCCAGTTTTTGGGAAGATTGAACTGGTATTTGTAAAGCCCTTTTTCGTCGTTGAAAACTTTTACATTCTGTCCGTAGTTGAAGGCGCCATATCCCTGGAACTCCCAGTGGGAGGGAACCTGGATGGTTGACCATTTACCACTGTTCCTGCCTTTGGTGCAAAGGAAATCCCATGTTACGGTATGGTCCTTGTCTGTGCCGGACAAATATTGATATTCTGTTTTCTGCGCGAAAACTTCCATGGAAAATGCCCACAAAAGAAGCAAGCAAGATAGATATCTCATCTGTTTGAAAATTTTTGTTCAATTGTTATTTGACTTCCAGTTCAACGATCTGCTCCTTTAACCAGGGAGACGAAAAGGACACTTTGGCCTTTCCCTGCTCGCCTCTGGATTGGATGTAAGCGATCATTTTGCCCTGAAAAACCCTTTGTTTGTTGTCTGTATAATCGCCCATATCGGTCGGATTGCTGGCTTCCAGACCCAGTAATTTTACAGGACCCTCTGTGGTGCAGGTTATTTCATTATCGGCCAGGATGACTGGCTTTCCATCTTCATCCACAATTTGCAACTCAACTTGCACAATCCCCTGGGCGGAAGAGATGGTTTCATTGGTTGGAACTGCCTGGATGCCGAAAGGTTGTTTACTGGTTTCAATGGCATACCTGGATGCCTCCTGACCGGTATTGTATCCAATGACCTCCAGTTTTCCCTGGCGGAAAGGAATATCCCAATGAATGATGCCGGTATCATCGTTTCGGTCTTTCACTTCGCCGATCTTTTGTCCGTTGAGCAACAACTGCGCTTTCTGACAATTGGTATAGCTGACCAGGCGGATGGTATCTCCTTCACGGTAGTTCCAGAGCGGCAGTGCATCGGTGGAGAGATTTCGCCCTCTTCCGCTTTTAGGATAGCTACCCAAATAGATCATGGGTGCGTCGGACCAAAGACTCTCCCTAAACCATCCACGCGGTTTCTTGAATCCGGCCAGGTCGAGCAGTCCGGAGGTAAAACCGCGGGATGGCCAGCGATGGGCTTCTCCCAAATAGTCTATGCCTGTCCAAATGAATTGTCCGAAAATATATTCGTTGTCGCGCACCGCTTTCCAGGCTTCCAGTGAAGAGCCATTTTCACTGCCATAGAATACTCTTTTGGGATAAGTGGCATGATCTTTGGCATATCTGTTTTCGGTATAATTGTAACCTACTACATCCAGTGCCCCCGGATAATCCGTTTCATTCGACATCACAGGTCCGGCCAATCCGGCAGTTACTGGCCTGGAGGGATCCTGTTTTCTGACCACTTCGGCCAGTCGTTTGGCAATGGCACCAAGTCGGTCAGCATGCGGATGATCTGCCAAAAAGCCACTGGTGTGCTGTTGTCCGATTCCCTCCTTGTTCAGGATGGGGTGGGAGTAGGGATCGTTGGGGTAATCAACCTCGTTCCCGATGCTCCACATGAAAATGGAGGGATGGTTCCTGTCGCGGAGAACCAGATCGCGCAGATCCGTTTCACCCCATGCTTCAAAAAATTCTGCCGGACCTTCAAATCCCGGTTTGCCAACATTCCAGCCTTCCAGCCACTTCTTCTTTGGAAATTCCCATTCGTCAAAAGCTTCGTTGATGACCAAAAATCCCAGCTTGTCGCAAAGGGTGTAGAGGTCGGGTGACTGCGGATTGTGACTACCTCGGATGGCATTGCAACCGATCGATTTCAGAGTGATTAACCTTCTTTCCAGTACCTCCATGGGTACCGCAGATCCCAACATGCCGGCATCGTGGTGCAGGCAAACCCCTTTGATCTTCATGTTTTTCCCATTGAGCGAAAAGCCTTTGTTGGCATCGAATCCAAGTGTTCTGATCCCAACATTCACGGTAGATTGATCAATTAATTTGCCATTCTGGTAAACTGAGGTGATCAGCAGATAGAGGTAAGGTGTCTCAACCGACCACAATTGTGGTTGGTTCACAGTCATATCCTGGTTGACCAACGCACTATTTCCTGCCGCAACCAACAGTTTCCCTGAAGACTTGACTTTGCTTTTCATCTCTTTGTCAAAAAGCTCCTGAACGATCGTAAGTGACGCCTGGTGATCCGATGTGTTCTTCACGGTAGTTTGAACATGAACGGCCGATTTCTTATCGGTCAACGACTTCGTTGTACAATAAACGCCCCACAAATCAATGTGAATGGGTTCTTTTTCAATTAAATATACATCCCTGTAGATGCCTGATCCGGTATACCAGCGCGAGTCAGCCGACTTGCTGTGATCCACCCTAACGGCCAGGATGTTTCTTTCTCCGAACTTTAGGTGCGGGGTAAGATCGTACTGGACGGAGATGTAGCCATTGGGGCGCATTCCCAGCGAAACGCCGTTGATGAATACTTCCCCATTGCGGTAGATCCCCTCAAAATAGATGTATATTTTTTTATCTTTTTGATTGACAGGAATATCGAGTCTTTTCCGGTACCAGCTGATACCTCCCGGAAGGTAGCCCGTTGCACTGGCCAAACTTTGGTTGAGCGGACCCTCAACACTCCAGTCGTGCGGCAGGTCCAGAGTTCGCCATTTCGAGTCGTCGAAATCAGGTGAAGCTGCCTGTTTGAAATCTCCTTTCTGAAATTTCCAGTTGTCATTTATTCTGCCTGGTTTCAGGGAACCATCCTGACCATATAAGGTGTAGGTAAATAGTAAGATGAGGATTAATCCTGTCATCCATTTAAAGCCTCTCACTTTTTTCCTGCAACAAATATCACTCACTTGTAATTATTTATGCGATGAAATTTAATGGTAGCCACTTGAGGTTATTTCTGACCATAATAGGCATCTTTCCCATGCTTGCGCAGGTAATGCTTGTCGAGCAAATATTGATCAATACCTGAAACCTTGTTCATGGTCAATGCGTGGTGGGCCATCTTTGCTACCTGTTCCAGCACCACCGCATTGTGAACCGCATCGCTGCCATTTTTGCCCCAGGAGAAGGGACCGTGACCATCGATTAGAACGGCCGGAACGGCTTGCGGATCGATACTTTGTTGCTGGAAAGTCTCAATGATGACCTGGCCGGTCTCACGCTCATAGCTGTTTTTCACCTCTGATTCGGAGAGTTTACGGGTGCATGGGATCTCGCCATAAAAATAGTCAGCGTGGGTAGTTCCCAGTGCGGGAATGGGAAGTCCCATCTGTGCCCAGCTGGTTGCCCACTCAGAATGGGTGTGTACGACCCCTCCGATAGATCCGAATTCCCGGTACAACACCAGGTGGGTCGGGGTATCGGAAGAGGGTTTCCATTTCGAATCTACCACTTTGCCATCCAGGTCCACCAAAACCATATCTTCCCAGGTCATGGCTTCATAGGATAATCCGCTTGGTTTGATGGCAAGGATTCCTTTGTCCCGGTCGATTTCTGAAACATTGCCCCACGTGAAGATGACCAGACCATGTTTTACCAGGTCCAGGTTTGCTTCGAACACACGTTTTTTGAGTTCAGAGAACATACTTCTATTGTATTTAACAATACTTCATTCACTTTGTGCTCCTTAGTGCGTACTTTGAGTCCTTTGTGGTGAAAAAAATCTTACCACAAAGGACTCGAAGGATGACACGAAGTAACACAAAGGTACTACCAGAAATAAATATAGAATGCCACGCAGGCAGCTACTACACCCAACGATGCAATCACATCCCATTTGTTCCAGCTATTGCGGAGGAGTGTTTTGTAATCGCCGGTGAAGGTGATAAACTCTAGCTGCTGAGCGGTTGGTTTTGGCGTGAAAAATGAAACCACAACCATCATCAACATGATGTACACAAGCAGCCAAACTTCAAAGATCAGCCAATTGGTTTTCCAGAACCATGTGGTGGATTCCCAGTACCAGCCGGTCATTAGCTCTTTGCCTGTATTGGTTAGAATGTTGGTGAGCAAGCGAACCATACCTATTGCAAAGCCCACGATCATACCAATCTCACCAGCCTTGGGGGTAATCCGCTTGGAAAATATGCCGAGAACGAATACTGCCACCATCGATGGAGCGAGCAACGATTGAATGCCCTGTATATAGTCGTAAAGGCTGCCCAGACTCATCATGATTGGTATCCACACGATTCCAAGAACCACTACGACAATTGTTGCAATACGTCCCACCAAAACATATTTGGCCTCGCTTTTG
>CAZVTL010000247.1:0-5746 GCA_964630075.1 uncultured Tangfeifania sp. | reverse complement strand
TTGACAAAATTGAATCCAAAAGTGAGAACCGTGAATTTGTTTCAGCAACTGGACTTTTTGGAACCAAGAGAATAACTGTGCTATCAACGGGGATTGGTACAGACAACATTGACATTGTTCTGAATGAATTGGATGCATTGGTCAACATTGACCTTGTAACAAGACAAATAAAGGATGAGCATAAATCTTTGAATATTATTCGAATAGGAACTTCTGGTGGTTTGCAGGGAGATATTCCGGTCAATGCATTTCTTGCCTCAGAAAAATCTATTGGATTTGATGGATTGTTGAACTTCTACCAAAACAGGAACGAGGTTTCCGATTTGCTTTTTGAAGAATCCTTCAAATCCTTCGTCTCGTGGAATGATCTCCTTCCCTCCCCTTATGTAGTTTCAGCTGATCAAAAACTGTTTGATAAAATTGTGGACGATTCATTTACTTCGGGAGTAACTATTTCTGCTCCTGGTTTTTATGGACCACAGGGACGTGAACTAAGGTTAAAGATCGTAGATCCATTGATCAATGACAAAATTGAGGCATTCAGATTTAATCATCAGCGCATCACCAATTATGAAATGGAGTGTTCTGCGATTTATGGGCTTAGTAAACTTTTGGGACATAGAGCCTTAACAGTTTGCATCATTATTGCCAACAGGGTTTCCAAAAAGGCCAATGAAGATTACAAACCTGTAATGATTAATTTGGTTCAAAAAGTGCTTGAACGGATCTGATATGACAACAACAGGGACAACACTTGATGCTTTGATTTCATTGCTGGATGATCAGGATGAACTTGTATTTCGCTCCGTGAAGGAAAAACTCCTCTCACTTGGTTCTGCTGTTCTTCCAAGATTGGAGGATTCGCTGTTGATGGCAGAAACCCCTGAACAAATCAAAAAATTGGAGGAGTTGGTTTCCTTGCTTAAGAATGAGGTGATCATTGATCGGATGAAGCGTTGGTTATCATCCGAAAATAGAACGCTTTTGGATGGTTGGTTGCTGGTATCTTCTGTACATCATCCGTCAATCTCGAAAGAGAAAATTGAAGCTGGCATACAAAAAATTTATAGGGAGGTTTGGCTGGAGATCTCAGAATCAATGACATCCCTGGAAAAGGTAGCGGTAATCAACCATATGTTATTCAAAGTCAATAATTTTGAAATTTCTACCAATGAGATACCTTTGGCAGATAATATTGTGGTAGACAGACTACTATTTTCGAAATCCGGCAATGTATACTCTTTAACAATTCTCTACCTTCTAATTGCCCGTAACTTACATTTGGATTTAACACCTATCATGCTCGCAAACAAGCTCTTGCTTGTTTATGAAGATAATCTGTCTGCCTCACTGGCTTTCGGTTCTCCAACAGATAAATTTCTCTTTTACATCAATGTTGCGCATCGAGGTTCAGTGATAAGTCCCAAAGAGGTACAATTTTTATATGATAAATCACACAAATACGGCAAAGTTGCAACCCGTGTTGAATCGGATATTAGTTTGATCAAAAAACTTCTTAATTTGCTGTATCTGAATTATATCAATGAAGGAGATCAGGACAAATTGTTGCTTACAGAAGATTTACTCGTGCTGTTGGAGGGGTATTAGCAAGAAAGAGGCCATTTAGGGGCCTCTTTCTTGTTTCAATGGTGACAATTTTGTTATTATTTTGCGTAATTAACTGCTCTAGTTTCACGAATAACTGTAATCTTCACCTGACCAGGATAGGTCATTTCATCCTGAATTTTCTTGGCGATATCATAGGATAGGCTTTCAGCTTCAGCATCGGTCATCTTGTCGCTGCCAACAATCACCCTTAATTCACGTCCTGCCTGAATCGCATAGGTTTTCGTTACACCTGGGTATGAGAGTGCCATGTTCTCAAGATCATTTAATCTTTTGATGTAAGATTCAACTGCCTCACGTCTTGCACCAGGTCTGGCTCCTGAAATGGCATCGCATGCCTGAACCAACGGTGCAAGTAGTGTTTCCATCTCTACCTCTTCATGATGCGATCCAATGGCATTGCAGATATCTGGCTTCTCTTTGTATTTTTCGGCCAGCTTCATTCCCAGGATGGCGTGGGGTAATTCAGGCTCATCATCCGGTACTTTACCTATATCGTGCAACAAACCTGCACGCTTGGCCTTTTTAGGATTTAGGCCTAATTCAGCAGCCATTATAGCACAAAGGTTTGCCGTTTCACGTGAGTGTTGCAAAAGGTTTTGACCGTATGATGAACGGTATTTCATTTTCCCGATCAGCCGAATCAGTTCAGGGTGCATTCCATGGATTCCAAGATCGATGGTTGTCCTTTTCCCTGTTTCAATGATCTCTTCTTCCACCTGTTTTTTCACCTTGTTGACGACTTCCTCAATTCTGGCAGGATGAATGCGGCCATCGGTTACCAGTTGATGAAGTGCCAACCTTGCAATTTCGCGTCTTACAGGATCAAAACCTGAGAGAACAATGGCTTCCGGAGTATCATCCACAATAATTTCCACTCCTGTTGCTGCTTCAAGTGCGCGGATGTTGCGGCCCTCCCTGCCGATGATTCGACCTTTAATCTCATCACTTTCAATGTGAAATACCGTAACGGCATTTTCAATGGCAGTTTCAGAGGCAACCCTTTGAATTGATTTGACAATGATTTTTTTTGCCTCTTTGTTGGCATTCATTTTCGCTTCATCCATAATCTCCTGAATGTAGGACATTGCCTCGGTTTTCGCTTCATTTTTCAATGAATCTACCAGTTGTGTCTTTGCTTCATCCGCTGAAATACCGGACATTGCCTCAAGTTGTTCGATTTGCCTTTTGTGCAGTCGTTCCAACTCTTCATGTTTCTGCTCAAGAACCTCAAGTTGAGCATTGAGATTTTCCCTCAAAGAATCTGACTCTGCTTTGGCTGTTTCAGACTCCTTGATCTTTCTTTGCAGCTCTTCCTTTCTTTGCAGATGGATGGCTTCCCTCTGTTTGAGCTTGTTTTCAGCACTGATAATCCGCTGGTTCCTTTCATTGATGTACAATTCATGGTCAGCTTTGAGTTGGATGAATTTCTCCTTGGCCTGTATGGCCTTTTTTTCTTTGATAATTTCAGACTGTACTTCAGCCTCTTTCAGTAAATTACGGCTTTTGGCCCGCAGCACGAAATCCCACAGGAAATAGGATCCAGCCCCTCCGGCCAGTAATGTAACCAAGCCTACTATTATTGTTGTACCCATGTATAAAAATTATAAGAATTATAAAAAAAAAACGCATTCCGAACTATTCCAATTGTCTATAAACAATTGGAATAGAAAGAGATGCGGTTAAAATATTGTGTTTAGTTATATTGTACTTTCTTTCTCTAAAAACTCTGCCAAAAAGTCGTTCATTCGCTCCAACTCTTCAACGATTGGCGAATACTCAATTTGCTTCTCGTTGTCAAATTTTTGAATTACAAACTGCAAAGTTGCCATCGCCAGACAATCCTGTATATCTTTGGACGGATATCTTTGCTTGTATTGAACTACTTTATCGTTGATAATTTTCGCTGCCTTCCGAATATTTTCCTCTTCTTTTCTATCTATTCGAAGTGGATATATGCGATCGGCTATATTGATATTGATCGAAAGTTTATCATCCATAGCAGGCGGATTACTTATTTAAAAGTGAAATACATTTATCAATCTCCCGCACCAATCTATTTATTTTAATTTTGGCTTCGTGCGAATCTTCATTGGCACCTACCAAAGTTTTAGCGAACCTCAAATCCTCTACTTTTTTGGCCAAATCCCGATTTGTAAGGGTCAGCAAGTTTAGCTGCTCATTCAGTCGTTTCTTCTCTTCTTTGAGCAATTGACTTTCGGCTTTCATCTTTTGATGCAAGCCAATCATCTGATCAAGTTTATCTTTAAATTCTCGTAATAGAAGAGTTTCCCGCTCTGTCATGTTCAAGGATTACTGTTACAAAGTTAATATTAAAATCAATATACCAAAATATTAACCCTGTCAATGTCGGCGTTTGAGGCAAAGTTTGTTATTTTCGCCGGATGAATAACCCTTGGTACATGCTCCGTCTAATGCTATCCGTTTTGCAATTTTTTGCTATTTCGGGTCTTCTCAATGGGCAATTAAAAGCACCTTCCGATTACGTTTTACCCATCAAAAATTCCGTGTCGTTTTCAGGAGGTTTCGGTGAATTAAGAAGAAACCATTTTCATACGGGCCTCGATTTTAGAACAGCAGGTCAAATTGGGATTCCTGTACATGCTGTCAAGGATGGTTATGTTGCAAGAATCTCTGTTTCGCCTTCGGGTTATGGCTTGGCCCTGTACCTCGTTCATTCGGATGGTCATACCTCTGTCTATGGACATCTTTCTCGTTTCCAATCCAAATTGGAGCAATATGTAGAAGAGCAACAGTACCGAATCCAGCAGTTTGCCGTAGACCTAAATGTTCCTTCCGGTTTATTTTCCTTCAAAAAGGGTGAGATTGTTGCCTGGTCTGGCAATTCGGGTAGTTCTGGCGGACCGCACCTTCATTTTGAGATCCGTGAGACACAATCAGAAAGGCCTCAAAATCCTCTTTTCTACCTTCCGGGGATTTCCGATAAAAGTGCACCCCGGATCAATTCCCTCTACCTTTACACCAATGTACCGGGCAATTCTGAAACCGCGATACTTTCAAGACAGAGGTTTGAAACCATAGGTGCCGGACATCGAACAACACTTAAAGTAAAAAAAACGTTGGTAGTAAGCGGTCAGGTAGGATTTGGTTTCCAGGCTGACGATGACTTCAATGGTACAGGGATGAAATGTGGTATTTATTCTGCTGAACTTATGATGGATCAGGAGCCTGTATTTTCTTTTAAGGTCGATCACCTGGCTTTTGATATGGGCCGATATATCAATAGTCATATTGATTATGAAGAATTTATCAGAAATAAAAGGTGGATTCACAGACTATTTCTACAGCCGGGTAATAAAATGGATATTTATCAAGTCGGGACGAACAAGGGAGTTCTTCAATTACAAGACAGCAAAATACACGAGATGAAACTGGTGGTATCCGATGCTCATGGAAACAAAAATGTACTTGCATTTAATATAATCAGGGGTAAAGAAACGCATGAAGATACAAAAACCAATGGTACGAAGCTATTTTATTGGGACCGTGCCAATGAGTTTCAAAATAGTCTGGTGAAAGTAGAACTGCCAGCAGGCTCATTGTACGAAAATCTCTCTTTTCTTTATACCCAGGTTCAGGGTAGTCGCTCCCTATGCTCGGCCATACACAAAATTCACAATACCTATGTTCCGGTACACCAGGCCTTTAAATTGTCGATTAAAACATTGCCAATTTCAGCCCGGTTGCAAAGCAAGGCTTTGGTTGTAATGGTGGATCCAACCGGCAAATTTTCTGCTGTTGGAGGGGATTATGTAGATGGTTGGGTAACAGCTAGACCAAGGGTTTTTGGCAATTTTGCAGTTGCCCTTGATACGGTTCCACCCAAAATTCAGTCCATGGGTATTCGGGATCATAAAACGCTCGTTAACAAACAAAAAATAGATTTTAGGATTTCGGACAATCTTTCAGGGATCGCAAGTTATCGCGGAGAAATAGACGGCAACTGGGTTCTGTTTTCCTATGATGCAAAGAGTGCCACCATCTCTTTTCCCTTCGATAAAAAGCGTATTGTGATGGGCAAGACACATTCACTGAAAATTGTGGTGTGTTGTCCCGCTATTTCTATCTCGATCCGTCA
>CAZVTL010000246.1:2181-5846 GCA_964630075.1 uncultured Tangfeifania sp. | reverse complement strand
CTCGGTTTTGTTCAATTGCAACTCAAACCGGTGGATGAAACTGCATTTGGGGAGGCTAAGGTAGATACCACTATGGCGATTGGTGTTCCGACCTACCGTCCTCCCTTGAACCAGGAGAGAGCCATGTGGAATGTGGTTGGAAAGACGCCAATTTGGCTGTTGCTAACCTATCTTCTCACAGTATTGACTGTATGGGGATTGATCGTCTATGTGATGCTTCAATTGAGAGCCATCTACAAATCGGGTGAAGAGGTTAATCCTGAAAACAGGTCATAGTTGACCATAAACAGAAGTTAGCCATGGACCATTCTTACGGCTGCAGGCTAAGCATGACAGGAACGCTCCTGGATAAACTTTGGAATTTTATAACCAATGAAAAATAAAATAAATTCATGAAGACATTAGTTGTTTTGGGTTTTATTATAATGCTTGCCGGTAACTGTTTTGCGCAGGAGCTGGTGAACAAGGAGGTTGAAATAGGGATTGTTGAAAAGCTGGATCAGACTGTTCCTTTGGAATTGAAATTTCAGAACGAAAAGAATGATACAGTGACACTGGGTAGTGTTATCAACAAACCTACGATTCTCTCCTTTGTCTATTTCGACTGTCCGGGAATGTGCAGTCCCCTCCTGGATGGGATTGCAGACGTTGTCAGCAAGACAGAGCTTACCCTTGGCAAAGACTATGATATTGTGACCATCAGTTTCAACACGAAGGATACGCCTGAAAAGGCCATCCAGAAGAAACTGAACTTTGTTTCAAAAATAAAAGAGGAGCAAAGAGGCAGCTGGACTTATCTGACCGGTGAATTGTCCAATATTCAGAAAATTACAGAGGCTGTTGGTTTCAGGTACAAACCTACCGGTGAGGACTTTGCCCATCCTTCCACCATTATCATCCTGAGTCCCCAGGGAAAGATTACCCGCTATTTGTATGGGGTAAGTTTTATGCCATTTGATTTAAAAATGGCCTTGGCAGAGGCACAGCAAGGATTGGCGCAACCATCCCGGAACAAGCTGCTGGAGTATTGTTTTGCCTATGATCCGCAAAGCAAAACCTACACCCTGCAGTTTACCCGGTTGATGGGAACGTTTGTTATCATCATGGGGCTATTTTTCCTCCTCTATCTGTATGTAAGTTCTAAAAGAAATTCAACTAAAACGCGAAAGAATGACTAATACTATTACCAAAGAACCGCTCAATTACCTGAACCACGAGACAGGACTGTGGTCATGGCTGACCTCTACCGATCACAAGCGGATCGGATTGCTTTACATGTATTCCATTACTGTTTTCTTCTGCGTCGCAGCCATTCTCGGACTCCTGATGCGCATCGAGAAGATGGCTCCCGGCCAAACCATCATGACAGCCCAGACCTACAACGGCATGTTTACCATCCACGGGATTATCATGATATTTATTGTTGTGATTCCGGGTCTCGCAGCCGTTTTCGGGAACATCTTTCTACCCATTATGATTGGGGCCAAGGATGTGGCTTTTCCCAAGCTCAACCTGTTTTCGTGGTACCTTTTTATGACTGGAGCGATGCTGGGACTCTATTCGCAGTTTGCCAACGGACACTCACCCGACACGGGCTGGACCTTTTATGTCCCCTACAGTGCAGAAGCCTCTTCCAATGTGGTGGTGGCCTTGACTGCCGCATTTGTACTGGGTTTTGCCTCCATCCTGACAGGTTTGAACTTCATTGTCACCATACACCGGATGCGGGCACCCGGCATGACCTGGTTCCGTATGCCACTCTTTCCCTGGTCGCTCTACGCCACGGCATGGATTCAACTGCTGGCTACCCCCATCGTGGGGATTACGCTGTTGATGGTTATCGCGGAACGAACCCTGCACATCGGGTTTTTTGATCCTTCGCTTGGCGGAGACCCGGTGTTGTACCAGCATCTGTTTTGGATTTACTCGCATCCTGCTGTCTATGTGATGATTTTACCTGCCATGGGGGTGGTCACTGAGATTTTCCCGACCTTCAGCCAAAAACCGGTCTTTGGATATGTTCCCATCGTATTTTCGAGTATGGCCATTGCATTGGTAGGCTATTTCGTGTGGGGTCACCACATGTTTACCTCTGGAATGAGCTATGAGTCAAGATGGTTCTTCTCTTTCCTGACTTTCCTGGTTGCCATTCCAAGTGCCATCAAGGTATTTAACTGGCTCTCCACCATGTACGGCGGTTCAGTGGATCTCAAGCCACCGCTGCTGTTTGCCATCTCCTTCATTTTCCTCTTTACGATAGGAGGTTTTACCGGGTTGGCCCTGGGTTCCCTGGCCACCAACATCCAGTTGCACAACACCGAATTCGTCGTGGCGCACTTTCACTACATCATTTTCGGTGGAATGGGTTTTGCTTTCTTTGCTGCCATTCACTACTGGTTTCCAAAAATTTATGGCAGGATGTACAGTTTTAAATGGGCCAACATCTCCTGGGGATTTCTGTTTGTGGGTTTCAACCTGCTCTATTTCCCGCTTTTCATTGTAGGAATCCAGGGAATGCCACGTCGCTATTTTGATTATGACCCGAAATTTCAACTGGGCGAAGCGCTCTCAACCATTGGTGCCTTTATTTTGATCATCGGTTTGATTGGAATGATCACCAACCTGATCTATCACAGCAGGCGCGGAGCCATTGCCCCGGCAAATCCGTGGCACGGTGTTACACTTGAGTGGCAGATTCCATCCCCTCCGCCACACGAGAATTTCGATGAGATTCCTGTTATCACCCACGAGCCATACAGATTCGATCATCCTCATACCAACTAACAAACCATTCTTTTATGTCAACGACCGAACACAGCGAACACATTGACAGCGATACCGGGAAACTGGGAATGTGGCTATTCCTTTTTACCGAGTTGTTTCTTTTTGGTGGACTTTTCATTGTCTATGCAGTGATGCGTTCCAAATATGCGGCTGACTTTCACCATGCAGCCCTGGAGCTAAATGCATTTATTGGGGCCACCAACACCGTGGTACTGCTGGTTAGCAGTATGACAGTGGCCATGTCCCTGACAGCTATCCAGCAAAAAAAGGCAGGCAAAGCCATGGGACTTCTTTTTGTAACCCTGATCCTGGCAGGAGTATTTATGGTGAACAAATATTTTGAGTGGGGCCATAAATTTGAAATCCACCTTTATCCAGGCTCTGAGGTAATGAAATCCTTGCCGCACGGTGAAATCATGTTTTTCGGACTCTACTACATGATGACCGGACTGCATGCCATTCACGTTATCATTGGAGGGATCCTTTTGACCTTGGTTATTTTGAAGATCAATTCAGGGAAAATCAATGCAGACCACTACCTTTTGCAGGAGAATTCAGCACTCTACTGGCACCTGGTCGATTTAATATGGATCTTCCTTTTCCCTTTGCTCTACCTGATTACCTAGCGCAGAGAAACCTTGGGGTACAGCCTTCCGGCTACGGAAACAGAACAATAAATTATTGATTTTATAAGATATTACGAATGAAGAACCATGATAGTCATATTTCGAGTGATTCGGCCAACTGGACCGTCCTGCTCATTCTCCTGATTCTTACGACCCTGTCAATACTGGCCATCAAGATACATGTTGGGGCATTCACGGTAGCATTGGCCCTTTTGCTGGCCTCTGTGAAGGTAACGATCGTCTTGACCTATTTTA
>CAZVTL010000246.1:0-2171 GCA_964630075.1 uncultured Tangfeifania sp. | reverse complement strand
GGTTGGTGGTGTATTTCTGCTTTTTGCGATCGTTATTGCCATCACATTTATTGATTATTACTTCAGATAAAATTCCAAAACATGGAAACATTATTCAACCAGGGATCAAACCTAGCTGGAGCCGTCGACAGGGCTTTTATTTTCATTTTTGCCATCTCATTCATTTTTACGATAGGGATCACGATCTTAATGATATACATCCTGATCCATTTTTCCCGCAAAAAGAATAAGAATCCACAGCAGTTTTCTCACAATACCAGGCTTGAGGTTATCTGGACCGTTGTTCCGTTGATCATTGTACTGGTCATGTTCTATTATGGATGGGTTGGCTTTGCTCCAATGCGGCAGGTGCCCAAGGATGCCATGCCCATCACTGTGATAGGAAAGATGTGGACCTGGGATTTTGATTACGGCAATGGCAAGATCTCCAAGGAGCTGGTTGTTCCCTACAATCGGAATGTGAAGCTTAACCTGGTTGCCGTGGATGTCAACCACAGTCTCTTTATTCCGGCCTTCAGGGTCAAGGAGGATGTGATACCGGGCTACAACAATTACCTTTGGTTCAAGCCGATCATGAAAGGGACCTTTGATATCTACTGCTCGGAGTATTGTGGTCTGGCACACTCGGCGATGCTGGCCAAGGCGGTGGTCGTTGATAGCCTTGATTTTGACAAATGGCTGGCGGATCTTAAGGTTACCGGAAATCTGCCCGACCATCCCGGTTTGGTGGTCATGCAGGCCAATACCTGTCTTACTTGTCACACCCTGGATGGCACCAAGGTCATTGGTCCAACTTTCAAGGGGTTGTACGGCCGAAAAACAACCGTTGTCACAGAATCCGGTGAGAAGGAGGTCGAAGTAAACGACGAATACATCATCAGGTCCATTGAAGATCCAAACGCGGAGGTTGTTAAAGGGTACAACAGGGGACTGATGCAGCCCTACAAAGACAAAATTAGCCAGGAAGACCTTCAGAAAATTGTCGATTATTTCAAAACAAATGCTGGCAAATAGTATAAGCAAGAGGATTTCTGCGCTCAACAGACTGGTCAGGATGCGGCTTTCGTTGATGGTGACCTTTTCCGCCCTGACAGGCTTTCTTTTGACCGGGACAGTGCCGGATCTCTCCTTTGCAGCTCTTTTTGCGGGGTTATTTTTCCTTTCGGCCGGCGCATCGGTGTTGAACCAAGTTCAGGAGTACAAATTTGATGCCCTGATGCTACGCACCCAAACCCGGCCAATTCCGTCCGGGGAGATCTCCCGGATTCAGGCTTCCCTGATTGCATCGTTGCTCATAGTCGGCGGCTCCGCGGTTTTGTTGCTGAACGGCTGGATCCCGATGATCCTTGGATTGCTCAACATTGTATTTTACAACCTGATCTATACACCGTTGAAAACCAGGAGCTGGCTGGCCATTTTCCCAGGAGCCCTGGTTGGAGGGGTACCACCCCTGATTGGCTGGACATCGGCAGGCTTTTACCTGTTTCATCCCAATGCCATCTTCCTCTTCATCTTTGTCTGCCTGTGGCAAGTGCCCCATTTCTGGCTGCTGATGATCAAATACGGGAAAGAGTATGAAAGCGCAGGGTTCTCTTCCATCTCTATGATTTTAAGTGAATTGCAAATTAGAAAGGTGGTATTTGCCTGGGGATTGAGCACTTCGGTCTTCCTTTTTCTTTTCCCCTTCTTTGGCTTTGTGCTTCATCCAGTCCTGCTGGTATCCTTGATCCTTGTTAACCTCTTTTTTATCAGTCAGTTTTACAAATATCTATTCATCGGGAAAGAGTCGGGAACAGTCCGTAAAGCCTTTATCCTGATCAACATGTATGCGATGCTGGTGTTTATCCTACTTACAGTCAATGCATTGATATCCTGATCAAGTTATTATCCCAGAGAGAGGGATAGGATGTTTACAGAAAATGGATCCACCATGATCATTCTAGACCCCAGTTGGGCAATGTTATAAAGTTGAGGAATGTGTTTTTTATCAGCTTTGAAGAAAATAAAAGTTGGATCTGAACTTAGTTTTTCTTCATTCTCTTCTTTTTCTAGGTTGGCGCTTTTAGGTATCACAATTTTATTAACTGCCTTTAAAAACCTTTCAAAAGAAATGGGTTTGAGTAAATAATCTACGATACCAAATTCGTAGCTTTCTACACCAAATTCCGAAA
>CAZVTL010000245.1:0-5863 GCA_964630075.1 uncultured Tangfeifania sp. | reverse complement strand
ATGCGTTTCCACTACTTTTTTATCAGCAGTAAAAACGCATTTTTTGCGTTAACAAAATCGATATACCCGGATGTTGTCGCACGGTGGCAAAAGTAGGTAATTCTTCCGATCCGACCAAAGGAAACTTTGAAATTTATAAATATTCATAAATATTTAACATTAGGCAAATATTTGATATTTATATGCAAAACAATCACATTTATTTATAAATATTCATTATTTTTGCATTTTATTACGAATAAATATACATAATTCTATTTGTTTTGAAAAATAGGGAAGAAAGATTTGAATTGATCAAAAAGATCATCTCGGGAGAGGTAATCAGCAATCAGGATGATCTTCAATTGCGCTTGCACAATTTGGGTTTGGAGGTGACTCAGGCAACCTTGTCGCGTGACCTCAAATCTTTGCAGGTGATCAAGGTCAGTGATGCCAAAGCTGGCTACGCCTACAGGCTACCAGCTTATGGCAATGGTCAGCCGGGTCAAAATGTGTCCAATAGTTCGAGGATGGATTTTCTGGCAGATGGTGTTTTGGGAATATCTTTCTCGGGAAATCTGGGGGTCATCAAGACCTTACCAGGATTTGCCCCCAGCACGGCATTGGCCATCGACGAATCCGGATGTACCGAAATCATTGGAACCATTGCCGGTGACGATACCATCCTGGTGGTGATTAGGGATGGGGTTGGTCGCAACGATGTGACCAGGGCGCTGGTCGGAATCATGCCAAAACTTGAAAGCCGATTATAGGACTTTGGTTAAGATAATTGTTCACAGATGAGTTTGTTTGAAATGTTTTTAGCGTTTGAAAAGTTAAAACCCTTCAAACTTTTTAAACCCTTCAAACATCACAAACTTTACAGATACAAATAACATTCAACATTACCGTAAAAGGATGATATTCAGAAAGAAAAATATAGAGGAGCAAAAGCCGGAAATCAAGGTATTGCTGGCAGATGAATCCCATTTAAAATATGTGGACGAAATCAACGATACCATCGAGAAGGCCTCCATGGAGCGGGGCACAGGTATCGCCCGGCGAACCTATGAGTACATTGCCGGCAAGATCAGCGATGGGAAGGCAATTATCGCGCTGGATGGGGAGAAATTTGCCGGTTTTTGCTACATCGAATCATGGAGCGATGAAAAATATGTGGCCAATTCAGGTTTGATCGTCCATTGGGATTACCGGGGCGTTGGACTTGCCCGCCGTATCAAACACAAGGCTTTTGAGATCTCCAGGAAGAAATTCCCAAAGGCCAAACTCTTTGGGTTGACTACAGGTCTGGCAGTCATGAAGATTAATTCAGAATTGGGTTACCGTCCGGTGACTTTTTCCGAACTCACGGATGACGAACAATTTTGGAAAGGATGCCAGAGTTGTGTCAATTACGATATTCTGCTGCGAATGAAACACTCCAAGTGTCTGTGTACCTGGATGTTGTTTGATCCTGCCTGGCAAAAGGAGAAGAGTAAAATGAACATGCCTTTTGAGATGTTCAAGGAGTGGCTGGAGAAGCGGAACAAGGATAAAGGATAAAGCTAAAAATAATGATCTTAATAATACACACAGAAAGATGAAAGAGAAAGTAGTACTGGCATTTAGCGGAGGTTTGGATACCTCATTTTGCGCTATCTATCTTGCCAAGGAGAAGGGTTTGGAGGTCTATTCTGCAGTAGCCAATACCGGAGGTTTCTCCAAGGAGGAGCTGGCAGTCATTGAAAGCAAAGCTTATGCCCTTGGGGTAAAGAGTCACAAGGCACTGGACATTACTGCGGATTATTACAACAAGGGAATTCGCTACATGGTTTATGGCAATGTATTGAGGAACAATACCTATCCGATTTCTGTCAGCTCGGAGCGGATATTCCAGGCATTGGCGGTGATTGAATACGCGAAGAAAATCGGTGCACAGTATGTGGCGCATGGCAGTACAGGGGCAGGGAATGACCAGATCCGCTTTGACCTGGCGTTTGAGGTTCTGGCACCCGAGATCAAGATTCTTACCCCTACCCGAGACCTCGAACTTACCCGTGATGACGAGATTGAATACCTGCGTAAACATGGTGTAAAAGATAATTTTGAGAAGATGGCCTACTCCGTCAACCAGGGTTTGTGGGGAACCAGCATCGGGGGTAAGGAGACCCTCACCAGCAACAAGACATTGCCCGAAAGTGCCTATCCAACCCATCTCACGAAAGAAGGGGAGGAGATCTTGACGCTTGACTTTCTGAAAGGGCAGTTAAAGGCTGTGAATGGCAAAACGCACCATACACCGGTGGATGCCATCTCTGAAGTGGAGAAAATAGGCTCCGCATGGGCCATTGGTCGCGACATGCATGTAGGAGATACCATTATCGGAATCAAAGGCAGGGTTGGATTCGAGGCAGCTGCGCCCATGCTGATCATCAAGGCACACCACCTGCTCGAGAAACATACCCTCACAAAATGGCAACAGTACTGGAAAGAGCAGCTGAGCAACTGGTACGGCATGTTCCTGCACGAGGCACAATACCTGGAGCCGGTGATGCGGGACATGGAAAAATTCCTTGAAAGCAGTCAGGAAAACGTAACCGGAAGGGTGATCATCAAGCTTTTGCCCTATACCTTCCAGTTGGTGGGCATCGAGTCGGAGCACGACCTGATGAACAGCAATTTTGGCTCCTATGGTGAAATGAACAAAGGATGGAGTGCTGACGATGCCAAAGGCTATACCAAGATATTGAGCAACCAGCTGAAGATATTTTATTCTGTCAATAAGTAGCGTGCAAAAGAAATTTTCGATTTTCGATTTTGGATTGCTGCTCAATGAAAAGTGTACAAAGAATGAAAGATGATTTGCCAAAAGCTAATAGTTTACCGCAATTTGCTTCTATAACATTAAATTATGTCAAAAAGTAAAAAAATCAAGATTGGAATTGTCGGGGGAGCCGGCTACACGGCGGGAGAACTATTAAGGATCCTGCTGTACCACCCCAATGCCGAAGTGAAATACATCCAAAGCAGCAGCAACAACGGCGAACCCATTGTGGCGGTGCACAAAGACCTGGTTGGTGAAACGGATCTGCGCTATACGGACATCGATCCCGAACAGGTCGATTTACTGTTCCTTTGTTCGGGTCATGGCAAATCGCTGGAATACATGGCACAATCGGACGTTCCGGAGCATGTAAGAGTGATCGATCTTAGCCACGACTTCAGGCTGAAAAGAGCGGGCAACTCCTTTGTTTACGGTCTGCCCGAATTGAACAGGAAGGAGATAAAATCAGCTAAATGCGTTGCCAATCCCGGATGTTTCGCTACCGGAATCCAGCTGGCACTGTTGCCACTTGCAGCGGCAGGACTACTTCAGGATGACCTGCATGTGAATGCCATTACCGGTTCTACAGGGGCTGGGCAAGCTCCCTCCAAAACTTCGCATTTTAGTTGGCGGGACAACAATCTTTCTGTCTACAAGGCATTTGAGCACCAGCACCTTGGGGAGATCTGCCAGAGTCTGGATCAAGCCCAGCCGGGTTTCAACCATGCGCTGAACTTTATTCCGGTGAGGGGAAATCACACCCGCGGCATATTTACCATGGCTTACACCCGGTATGGAGGAACACTTGCGAATGCTTGTCAGCTCTACGCAAATTATTACCAATCACATCCGTTTGTCCATCTTACCGATGAAAATCCGGATATGAAACAGGTGATCAATACCAACAAATGCCTGCTCTACCTCGAAAAGCACGGTGATCAGCTGATGATCATCTCGTGCATCGACAATTTGCTGAAGGGTGCCTCCGGTCAGGCGGTTCAAAACATGAACCTGATGTTCGGCCTGGAGGAGCGAACCGGACTCAACTTAAAAGCGATTGCATTTTAACAACAATGAACAATTTTGGATTTTCGATTTTGGATTTTCGATTGCGCAACGTATTGAAATGGAACAGAGAATTGATTCTTAATTTATTTAATATCACATAAACCGATGTCCTGTTCTTCATTCCAAAATCCAAAATCGAAAATCGAAAATCGAAAATCCAAAATTATTATAGCTTAATAAATTAAATTATTGTGGAACTATTTGACGTTTATCCCCTCTACGACCTTACCCCCGTTTCGGCCACCGGATGTTATATTACCGACAACCAAGGGGTGGAGTACCTGGATCTCTACGGTGGTCATGCAGTCATTTCTGTTGGACATTCCCATCCGCATTACATTCAAAGGATCAGCGACCAGTTGAAAAAGATTGGATTCTACTCCAATTCAGTTCAAAACCCGATGCAGGTTGAACTGGCGAAAAAGTTGGGAGAGCTTTCCGGGTACGGAGATTACGACCTGTTCCTTTGCAATTCAGGTGCAGAAGCCAACGAAAATGCGCTGAAACTTGCCTCTTTCCTGACTGGCAAGAAGAGGATTGTGGCCTTTGACAAATCGTTTCATGGACGCACCTCTGCGGCTGTCTCGGTGACTGACAATCCAAAAATAGTAGCCCCAATCAACGATGTACACGACCGCGTGATCCTTCCACTAAACGACGTCGCCGCTTTGCAGAATGCCCTGTCGACGGGTGAAGTTGCAGCGGTATTGGTCGAAGGAATTCAGGGAATTGGCGGTTGCAGGGTGCCTGAACCCTCATTTTTGCAGGCAGCCAGCCGGCTGTGCAAAGAATCGGGAGTACTTTTTATCCTGGATGAGATCCAATCCGGATATGGCAGGAGTGGAAAATTCTTTGCCCACCAGAATGCAGGTATCCGTCCCGATGTGATTACCGTAGCCAAAGGAATGGGCAACGGCTTCCCGGTAGGGGGAGTCCTCATTGCTCCTGAACACAAACCCTGGCATGGAATGCTGGGCACAACTTTCGGAGGTAATTACCTGGCTTGTGCGGCAAGTCTGGCTGTACTGGAGATCATGGAGAAGGAACTATTGGTTGAAAATGCGGCCAGGGTTGGTGGATTTCTGCTAGAGGAGCTCACTGCTTTCCCCGGGATCAAGGAGGTTCGGGGCAAGGGGCTGATGATCGGGCTGGAATTTGAGGAGCCGGTTGTTGCGCTGCGCAAAAAATTGCTTTTCGAGGAAAAGATCTTCACCGGAGTAACCGGGACCCATGTCATCAGGATCTTGCCTCCGCTGACCCTTTCGATGGCTGAGGCAACCCACTTTCTGGATACCTTCTACAGAGTCTCAAAAAATATGTAATTTGCAATGTTTACCACAAATTTTTTACCATGAAACGAGCATGTTCGTTGCAAGTACAAACACGGATGAATTTTCACATGCGAGTTCCATCCGGCCCTAAAAAAATATATTCGGATGAATATCAACCAAATCAAAATAGGCATCGTCGGAGGCGGTAACTTGGGGAAATCTGTCGCGGAGGGTTTCCTGAAAGCTGGAATTGAACCTTCCAAAATTGTAGTTACCCGTCGCAGGGTGCACCTTTTGGCGGACCTTCAGTTGAAGGGAATTCGCACCGAAAAGGAAAATTCAAAGGCGGTTATTGGTAATGATGTGGTAGTTTTGGCTGTTAAGCCCTACCAGGCCATCGAACTGCTCAGCGAGTTGAAGCCATTTCTGAGGCCCGGACAGATTCTGCTTTCACTGATGACAGGCATCTCCATCGAGGAGTTGAACGAAAATGTGCCTGAGGGAGTGCTGGTTTTCAGGGTGATGCCAAATACGGCCGTAGCGCTTCAGGAATCTATGACACTGATTGCAGCACCTGATTGTGATCCGGAAGTTCAGAAATTGGTCGGGGATCTCTTTGAAACACTGGGAAAGGTTATTTTTATCAACGAAGAGTTGATGGCTGCCGCAACAGTCTTGGGAGCATGTGGGATCGCGTTTGCCCTGCGCTTTATTCGTGCAG
>CAZVTL010000244.1:3481-5876 GCA_964630075.1 uncultured Tangfeifania sp. | reverse complement strand
AAGGGCGGAAGAATTGGGTCCAACCAGCAGCAATTTTCCGCCTTGTTCGGCATAGGTAAGCAACCTACTCTTTAATTGAGGCGTGATTGTTTCCCATTCAGGGTAGATCAGCACAGGATATTTGTTGATGTCAGTCAAGTGGTGCTCTGCCAGGATATCCACCACATATTGGGATGCCAGCAGGTTTTGCATTATCCCCTTGAGCGGTGTCAGTTCCCTGTCAAAACCGCCAAAAGGCCTGTTTGTTTTGGCATACAAGGCATCTGTGGATAAAATGATTCCTATTTGAGGGACACCCGCTACCTGTTGACACCAGGGTTGTCTTTCCCTGCAAAATTTGGCTGCATCGGCGAGCAGTGGAATCATCCAATTGTGAATGGAGCCATCGCGTTTTTGCTGCAGATAGATCTGGACACTGCCGCCAAGCGACAGAACTGTAGCCAATTCACGTTCAATCTGGGGAACACTCTTCACACAATGGGTCCCCTGTTCGTTGCCCATCCACGAAAAGCCCCAGGCCATCAGGTCCCATGGCTTGCCCTGGTTGCGGATAAAACGTGCTTCACTCCGGGCACTGTTCACGCTGTTCAATGCGGAGAAATCCCCGGAAATAAAATCGACCGGAATTGAAACCGGTTCGGGTATAAAGGTGGAAAAGGCCCAGTTGCTGGCTATCTGAAATTTTGGATTTACTGCATGAAGGGCATTGGTATACTTGGTGACATAAGATTTGAACCCGTCGCGGCTGAACTTCAGGAACTCTTTCCAGTTGGGATCGGTCGGCTTTCTTGGAATCTCTTTTAAACCGGTCTTCTGTGTGAATAATTCAAGCGTTTTTGGCGCATAATCCAGTTGGTGGGCCCAGCAGTCGCCATCGATCCACATGCCATCCACACCATATGTAGCTGAAATCTCCTTCAATTGAGGTATCAGGAGCGAATCCGCATAATTGCCAAATACGGAGGTGTTATTTTTGGAAGGTGTTCCGTCTGCCCCAACGGCGGCCCAATTTGGATGAAGCTCTATGGCACGTGAATCCCATACCCCGGAGTAGTGGAGGTATAGGGATACCCCCCTTGCCGCGGTTACTTCCCGCCAAATCTTCAGCTGGTCCTTGACAAAACCGGGAACGGGATTGCCAACTTTGGTCGGGTAACTGGTATAGCCGGGATGTCCTTTGCAATCAACCTGGATAAAATCTGGTTTTACTCTATCGATCAGGTTATTGACCATGCTTTCACTGACATTTTTCCCTACCTCCTTGCAATCGGGACCTGCATGAAAATCGAAATGCAATCCGAAATAACTGTGGGCCCTGTCCAATCTTTCGGGCATTTTTTGCTGGGCATGAATAGTGGAAACGTAAGCGATAAGCAACAATGCAATTAATTTTCTCATACTGTATCAATTTGTTTTTTAAAGGTAGTATGGAACTCCCCTGAGTAAACGGGGGGAAGTTCCATTGGAATTATTTTGGATTCAAGTGCTTGAATTTACAAAAAATCAATTGTCCGGTGAAAGAATGACCATCATTTTAAAGAATGAAGTACTCAATAAAAGTCAGATCTTTCTATCTTTGCGCGGAAGTTTTAATCTACCTATGCGATTTGTATCTATTTTCCTTTTCGTTTTTATTTTGTTTTATGCTAATCTCTTGTTGGCCAAAGCCCCCGTGTTTAAAGAAAAGGATTATTACAACCATCCTCCCAGAATAATCAGGACCTGTTGTGCATTTGGCACGGATCTCAAATTATCCATCCTTCCAGGGTTGAAAAAGACGGATCTCACCAGCATTGAGTTGATGGGCAAACACCACTATCTGGGTCACCACTCCGAGAAGAATGGGATATTGTACACCAGGCGAGGTGGTTTTATAGATTTTGGCCACCTGCGTGATTTGGTAGATTGGACTGCCTACATTTACAATCTTGCAAAAAAAAGTCAGGAGCGTGGTGAAATCTTCTTGTCACTTGGTTTTGAGAGTGGTGAAAAAGCATTGATGATCAAAGTTCCCGCCACCGAAAAAGAGGAGGATCTTGTGATACTTGCCGGCAGAATTGCCTATGATCTCTCCATTTGGCACGAAATTACCTCATGGTTTGGTGCATCTGCTGTTCCTTTGCTGAGTGAAAAATTTTCCAGCTTCTCTCTGGAAGATACCTTCTCCAACCTCCTTGGAACAAAGATTGCCGCAGCTGCGATACTGAGCGATCTGCCTTACGACGAGGCAGTCACTGCCATCATTCATCAAACTTTGATAGTTCATATAATTAGAACCAGTAAAATTCCATTTTTCCAGAGCCTAGCAAGTAAGCCACTAATAATTTCAACTCTATGTGTAATTGCCGTTGGAATTTATTTACCATTCTCTCCATTCGCCGAAGCGTTTCAATTT
>CAZVTL010000244.1:0-3471 GCA_964630075.1 uncultured Tangfeifania sp. | reverse complement strand
TTTGATAGATCTGGAGGCTGTTTCATCCATTGAGGAGAGTTACCAGGTTATGGAGTCGGTCAGGGAGATCTGGTGGACCCGTAAAGTCCCCCTTCCAGGGAATGGAATCATGATTCAAAGAAAGCTAGGCGCCTATTCTACCATGTCACCCCTGCTGGTTCCCAGATGGGAGAGCAAAAATCAGACCCCATTTCAGTTGTCACTACCGGAACGTACCTCTGATAACATTCCACTTTCAGAATTCTACACCATTTCCGTGGATGCCAACAACAAGGTTCCGATCAGGAAGATCTTTCCGGAGCGCAGGGACCGGATGGTGACGCAAAATGATTTCCAGGTAATCATAGATTACATATCAGCCTGCATGATCAAAACCAACCTTCTTTTATAAAGATCCGTAATGGGCAAGAAAACAAGTGAAATAATCCAACCGCCTCAAATGCTGCTGATTAGCGATCTTGCTAAGTGCCTTGAAAACTATTCCATCATCCTTGGTTCTCAATCACCCAGAAGAAGAGAGCTCTTCTCCGGTCTCAACCTTCCCTTTTCAGTGGAGGTCAGGGAGGTTGATGAAAGTTTTCCAGATGACATGAAGTCCACAGAGGTGGCTGAATATCTGGCTGTTTTAAAAGCTGAACCCTTCCGGCATGATTTCACTTCGGATGGGTTACTGATCACAGCCGATACGATTGTACTGATCGATGGAAAAATACTTGGCAAACCGGTGGATTACGAACATGCCTTTGAGATGCTGCAACTCCTTTCGGGCAAGAAACATGTAGTCATAACAGGGGTTTGCATCACTTCGAAAAGCCGGCAGACAACTTTTTCCGATCATACGGATGTCTATTTCAAAACATTGACGGATGTTGAGATCGATTATTATTTGACACATTATCATCCGTATGATAAGGCAGGCTCGTATGGGGTACAGGAGTGGATCGGATACATTGCCATTGAAAGGATTGAAGGATCCTATTTCAATGTGATGGGACTCCCGATTCAAAGATTGTATGAAGAGCTATTGAAATTTTAAATATTACGCCCTAAAAACAATACTATGAGAAAATTGCTTGCATTGTTGCTGCTGCTTTTAACTGTCTCTTCAAGTTATGCTGTCGAAGGAATGTGGATTCCTACCTTGCTGAAGCGATACAACATCGAAGAGATGCAAAAAATGGGGTTTAAACTTACAGCAGAAGATATATACGATATCAATCATGCCAGCATGAAGGATGCGGTGGTTCTTTTTGGTTCGGGCTGTACCGGCGAGGTTATATCCGGAGATGGGCTGCTGATCACCAACCACCACTGTGGTTTTGGACAGATTCAGAAACATAGTTCGGTAGCACACGATTATCTCACCAATGGCTTCTGGGCAAAAAACAGGGGGGATGAGTTGGCAAACCCGGGACTTTCCGTGCAGTTCCTCGTGAAGATGGAAGAGGTTACTGCCTCCATTGTTAAAGGTGTCACTCCGGAGATGAGCAACGACAGCACCCGGAAATTGATCGCTGCAAACATTGAGACAGTAAAAAAGAGTTACCAGGAGAAGGGCAAATACACCGTAGATGTTAAGCCTTTGTTTTATGGAAATCAGTATTTTGCCTATGTATACGAAGTCTTCAGGGATGTAAGGCTGGTAGGAGCTCCGCCGGTTTCAATTGGCAAATTCGGAGGAGATACCGACAATTGGGTATGGCCGCGTCACACCGGGGATTTTTCGTTGTTCAGAATTTACGCGGGCAAGGACAACAAACCTGCCAACTATTCACCCGACAATGTTCCCTATCACCCCAAAAAGTTTTTTCCCATCAACATGAAAGGTATCAGGGAGGGGGATTTTACCATGGTATTTGGTTTTCCGGGTTCTACGCAGGAATATATCCCCTCTCCTGCCATCAGGCTCATCATCGAAAAGAGCAATCCAAACAAGGTAGATGCGCGTACCATCAAATTGGGAATCCTGGAGAAGCAGATGGCAAAGGATCCGAAGGTAATGATCCAATATGCCTCCAAATATGCCGGAACCTCCAATGCCTGGAAAAAATGGCAGGGTGAAACGAAGGGATTGATCCGGCTGCAAGCCGTTGAGCGAAAGCAAAAGGAGGAGCTGGCCTTTGCGGCCTGGGTAAAGCAAGATGAAAACAGGCTCAAAAAATATGGCTCCATCCTGAGCGATTTTAAAAAATATTATTCGGAACTATCTGACATACAGATCGCCTATGATCTGTACAATGAATCTGTTGCCCGCGGTTCCGATATCTTTGCACTGATTTCTAGAATTGATCTGCTGGCACAGGCAATCGGAGACACCGCAAAGTTCAACAAACTAAAACCTGCTATTGAAGCATGGTTACCCGGTTATCTCAAAGATTATGACAAAGCTACGGATCAATTGGTATTGCCGGCGTTGCTGAAAATCTATGTAGAAAGAGTGGATCCCAAATACCTGCCGGGAGAGCTGAACTCCATGAAATCCGACTTGATGAATGTCAATTTCATCCAGCTTGCCTATGACAAATCCCTGTTTTCAGATAGCTTGAAAGTCAAAGCATTGATCATGGGTTTTGATGCGAAAACAGCAAAGAAAATGAGAAAGGATGGGTTGTATGCGCTCTACGCCATGGTCTCCGGTCATTTCGCGAAGCACATTGAGCCCAATTACCTGAAGTTGACCCAGGAGATTCTAAAGGTTCAAAAATTGTATATGGCAGCGATCCTTGAGATGAAGCAGGATCAGCGGCTGATGGCGGATGCCAATCTAACCCTTAGGGTTGCCTATGGAAGGGTTGAAGGATTTAAACCCATGGACGGGGTTTATTACCAATACTTTACAACCCTCAAAGGTATGATGGAAAAGGAAGATCCAAAAATTGCTGATTATTATGTTCCCGAAGGGTTGAAGCAATTGTACCAAAGCAAGGATTATGGTCCCTATGCCAACTCAACCGGCGAGGTTCCCATTGCATTTTGTGCCTCCAACCATACCACCGGGGGAAATTCGGGCAGTCCGGTAATCAATGCCAACGGAGAGCTGATAGGTGTCAATTTTGACAGGTGCTGGGAAGGTACCATGAGTGACATTCTGTTTGATCCGGAGCGCTGCAGAAACATTGCGCTGGACATCCGGTATGCCCTGTTTATCATCGACAAGTTTGCTGGTGCCGGCTATCTGTTGAAGGAGATGAACCTCATCCAATGAATTTCGATTTTCGATTTTGGATTGCGGTTTCATTAATTATCTGTCAAAAATGTTGAATTAATTTCACCTTTGGTTCAACAAGAAGTTTCGATTTTAACCCATTCCAAAATCGAAAATCCAAAATCGAAAATTATTTTAGAATACCTGTTTTCTTCAGCAGTTGGTATTCGTGTTCAAAATTGGGAGTGAAAACCGCCTTGCCAAGGTTTTCTTCGATCTCTTTGAAATTCCAGAATTTGCCTTCTGAGATCTCCTCAGAGCTTATT
>CAZVTL010000243.1:0-5891 GCA_964630075.1 uncultured Tangfeifania sp. | reverse complement strand
TTCCCTTCTCGTCCATCCAGGATTTGGCCGCGAATTTTTCGAGGTTATCGCCATGGCATCCGGCGCAATATTTTTGGTAATTGGCGGCTGCCGTTGGAGCTTCAGGAGCACCTGACTGTTCCGGGCTGGCCTGTTTTGGTGCAAAGCCTAAGAAGGTGACGATGGCAGTTCCAACGAGTAGCGCAGATAGATATGTTTTCCAGTTCATGTGGGAGAATTTTGTGAGAACATATATTTCAACGAAAACCCGGCTCAAAAGTTCCGACCTGGAGTAAACAGCCTTTAAACTGGATTCAGGTGATGTATCAGTTACAAGTTTGCCCTTACCGGGTTGATTCAATGGGTCGCGCAAACAACGCAATGAGCGCAAAGAAGAATAACAGGGTGTTTAATTCAGCATCCAATGATTGTCCTACTTTTCCCGCCAAACACCATTCTATAATTCTGTAAATTCTGAATCAGAAATTTTTCTTCATGCGAACTGGTCCAGCAGCTCAATCCTCTTCTGAATGGGCGGATGGGTGGCGAATAGATTGCCGAGCGAGAATTTCTTCTCCTCCGGTTGCGGGTTTTCGATGAATAGCTGGGCGACATCGCGGTTTTCGACCGCTTCGATGAGCGGATCCCGGCTTATTTTCCGCAGGGCATTGGCCAGGGCGTAGGGTTTCCTGGTCATCTCGGCGGCTCCGGCATCGGCCATGTATTCCCGAGACCGGGAGATCCCGAAACGGAGCAATAGCGCGATCAGGTAGCAAACGGCGGATATGACGATGGCCACCAATATGGCTGCCCCTGTATCTTTTTTACCCCTGGACATTGCACCAAATCTCAAGCTTCTCAGGGCAACTTCGGCGATAAAGGCAAAGATGCCCACGAAGATGATCGAGACTACCATCAATCGGACATCCCTGTTTCGGATGTGGGAGAGTTCGTGGGCGATTACTCCCTCTAATTCGTCGTCTTCGAGTTTGTCAATGATGCCGCGGGAAAGGGTCACAGAAAAGCTGCTTTCACTGATGCCACTGGCAAAAGCGTTGAGTGAGTCGTCCTCGATGAGGTAAATTTTCGGCATTTTCATCCCCTTCGAAATGCAAAGGTTTTCGACCAGGTTGTAAACCCGTTTGTTGGTCATTCTTTCCAGTGGCCTGGATCCTGTAGCCATCCTGATCAGGGAGTTGTGCATCAGCCAGGCGATCATGAACCAGATGGTGGTGGCGATGATCACAAATGGCACGACACCGGCAAAAGTCTCGTTCACCACCTCCACCTCCGTCTCTCTTTGGGTAAAGAAGAGGAAAGCATAGACCATTCCCAGTAAAACGACCGGGAAAGCGATCATCAGGAGGATACTGTTGAAATTGTTCCGCCTGATTTGTGTCTGGATGCCGACGTAGGTCATTGACTACTTTTTAAACGATTCATGGTTAAATACAACACTCAGATATTGGCTTGTAAAGTACCGTAGGCACTTCAGGTGGGTAGAAATGGCTGATGGATTAAATATTTCGTCCCGGATGGGACGATATTCCTCTCTTGTCCTGGTTTTCTACCCACCTGTAATCCCTAACGGGATTTAAAAAAATGCATTTTAGCTAAAGCTGATTTTGGGAGGTTGCTCCAAGGTGGCCCGATCCTGTCCCAAGTCGAAAAGCGTCTCGCGGTGAAAGCCGAAATTGCCGGCAATCATGTTGTTTGGGAAGGTCTCGGTACTGGTATTGTATTCGGTGGTGGCGGCGTTGAAGTACCTGCGGGCGGCAGCCAGTTTGTTCTCGATGTCGCTCAGCTCCTCCTGGAGTTGCAGGAAGTTCTGGTTGGCCTTCAGATCGGGATAGGCCTCGACGGATATTTTCAATCCCTGCAAGGCATTGGAAAGGGCGGTCTCCGTTTGTATCTTTTCGTCAATGGAGGTGGCACCCATTGCGGCGGTCCTGGCCTGGGTGATCTTGACCAGCAGCTCCTTTTCGTGGGTGGCATAGCCTTTGACGGTTTCGACGAGTTGGGGAATCAGATCGTGACGCTGTTTCAATTGTACATCAATATCGGCAAAGGCATTCTGCCTCGTATTGCGGAGTCTTACCAGGCTGTTGTATATGCCTATCAGCCAAAAAACAACAGCTGCGATAACTACAAGAATGATCCAGATCATGGCGAAATTTTTTAAGGTTTTTGCATTCAAAGTTACGAAATAAGTATGCAAGGTGGTACAATTGTTACACATTGAAGTAACGGAATAGTCCCGGTGGTAAAATTTAGTGGCTTTTGGATTAAACACACACTATTTCCTTAAAAGCTGTATTTTTATACAAACATTAAGCACCAAATTATGAGTCCACAGATAGAGCGCTTTGTCCAATCCAAAAGCATTGCGGTGATAGGCTTCTCCCGTAACGGGAAGAAATTTGGGAATATTGTCGGTAAGGAGTTGATCAAGCGAGGATATGAGGTTTTTCCTGTCCATCCGGAGGTACAGGAGATTGACGGTGTCAAGTGCTATCCGAGCCTGAAAAGTTTGGATGGAAGGGCTGAAGCACTGTTGATTTGTATTCCTCCAACTGGCGTTTCTGCAGTATTGGAGGAGGCCTTTCAGACCGGATTGACAAAGGTTTGGTTACAGCAGGGATCCTGGTCAAAGGAGGTCCAGCATACAATCGACCGACTTGAATTGGAGGCAGTAAGCAAAAAGTGTATCCTGATGTATGCCCCTCCGGTTACCTCCATTCACAAATTTCACCGGACCATTGTATCCATATTCGGAGGATTGTAGATGATGGAGTACAATTATTTGATTATAGGCGGTGGTATTGTTGGGCTGTCTATTGCCAGGGAGCTAAACGCGAGATTCCCCTCTGCCAGCATCGCCCTGTTGGAGAAGGAGATGGATGTTGCGTTCCATGGCAGTGGTCGCAACAGCGGGGTGCTGCATGCAGGGTTCTATTACTCGGCAGATACCTTGAAAGCCAAATTTACGCGGGATGGCAACCGGCAGCTGAGGGAGTATTGCTATGCAAATAATTTGAAAATCAATGAGTGCAAGAAAGTTGTGGTTGCCAAAGACGAAAGTGAACTTCCTGCCTTGTTTGAACTTGAAAAAAGGGGAAAGGTCAATGGGGTAGAGGTGAAACTTATTGATGTAAAAGAGCTGTTCGACATTGATCCCAATGTAAAGACTTTCCAGCATGCGCTCTTTTCGCCTTCGACGGCTACAGTCGATCCTTCCGAGGTCACCCATGCAATCAAAGATGAACTGGCGGGCAAGGGAATAGAAATGTTTTTCGGGGAGGGCTACCAATCCAGGGTGGATGGAAATACCATCAGGACCACTTTGGGCAATACTTTCCGGGCTACCAAGCTTATCAATGCCGCCGGGTTGTATGCAGACAAGGTGGCAAACGATTTTGGCTATTCCCAAAAATACACCATCATACCTTTCAAGGGAGTCTACCTGAAATACCATGGCAGTGAGCTGCCTGTGAGAACCAATGTTTATCCGGTTCCCAACCTGAAGAATCCGTGGCTTGGGGTTCATTTTACCGTGACCGTGGATGGAACCGTAAAGATCGGGCCAACTTCCACTCCTGCTTTCTGGCGGGAGAACTACCAGGGTTTCGACCGGTTCAGTCTTGGTGAGATGGCAAGTATACTATCCTGGGAATCGTCGCTGTTTCTGCGGAATTCATTTAATTTCAGAAGTATTGCGCTGGATGAAATCAAGAAGTACAACCGGAGTTATTTTGCCGGGCTGGCCAAGGAGTTGGTGCACAAAATTGATGTGAAAGGTTTTACGGAGTGGGGAAGGCCGGGTATCCGGGCCCAGTTGCTCAACAAGCAAACCAGGGAGCTGGTGATGGATTTTGTGGTGGAAGGAGACAATGATTCCATCCATGTGCTGAATGCGGTATCTCCTGCTTTTACCTGCTGCTTTCCCTTCGCCAAATGGGTGGTAGAAAATTATGTATTGAAAATTAATTAACTATGGATAGCATTTTTACTTGTATCGACGGTAAGTTTATTCCTTATGATCAGTCTACCGTACATGTTTCAGATTTGATCGTTCAACGGGGATATGGAATTTTTGATTTTTTCCTGGTAAGGGATGGCGTCGCCCCCTATCTCTCTTTTCACCTGGACCGGTTTATCCATTCAGCGGAGCTGATGAAACTGGATCTTGCCTATACGAAAGAGGAGTTATCGGCACTTGTCGTAAAACTGGTAGCAAAGAACAATATCGGGAACTCCTCCATCAAGATTATGCTGACCGGTGGTCTGTCGACCGATGATTTTACACTTTGCCCGGGCAAAGCGTCCCTGATCATCATCAACAAACCCTATGAGGTGAAATGGCCGGATGCCTGGAAGAATGGCGGGACACTGATCAGCTGTAAATATCAGCGTGAAATGGCCGGAGCAAAGACCATCAACTACATCCGGTCGGTCGGTTTGTCCCAAAAGCTGTTAGAGACGGGTGCTGCGGAGCTATTGTACACCGATCGTAACTGGGTCCGGGAGTGTTCAAGAAGCAATGTCTATTTTGTGAAGGATCAATGTGTATTTACCCCTAAAACCAACATGCTGGAGGGAGTTACCAGGAGAAGGATTCTTGCGCTGGAGGGTTTTCGCATTCAGGTAAAGGATTTTAAGCTGGATGAACTTCTTGCGGCAGATGAGGTATTTATCACCAGTACCACGAAGGGAGTTCTGCCCATTATCCGGGTGGATGCAAAAATTATATCGGATGGGAATATTGGCCCGGTAACCAAAGCCATCAAAAAAGCGATCATGGGTGATTGATACCAACACAATATGGAGAATTCAACAAGACGAAGTTTCATAAAGCAGACAACATTTCTTTCTGCCGGTTTGTTGCTGAAAAGTACCTTGTCGGGGATGAATCTCAGACGGAACCCAACGATACTGGTGGTTTCTGGCTGGCAGGATGTAAACATCGGGGACATTGCCCATACCCCGGGTTTGTTGCATGTGCTGGAGACATTTTTACCCGAATCCAACATCATTCTCTGGAAGAAAAGCAATGCTACTCAAGAGGTCAGGCAACTGCTTGAAAGCAATTTCCCCAGGATAAGGGTGCTATACGGAACTGTTGATCAGTCCCACCATGTGGAGAGTCCGGAGCTCCTCGAAGCGATCAGCAAGGCTGATCTGATGATCCATGGATCGGGTCCCTCGTTGGTGGGTGCCGATAACCTGTCATGCTGGATGAAGTTAACGACCAAACCTTTTGGCGTTTTTGGCGTGACGCTGCAGGATCCTGGAGCCTACCATACCGGCATCCTGAAGAAGGCCGCATTTATTTTTACGCGGGAAACATTGTCGATTGACCATCTGGCGAAGGTAGGGATAGCCGGCAGTCATGTCCAGTTTGCCCCGGATGCCACCTTTTTTCTCCATATCCACAACAGGGTGAAGGCTGAAGGGTTTTTAAAGGAGAACGGGCTTCAGGAGCGGAAATTTATCTGCGCCATTCCGAGACTTCGGTATACCCCTTACCACAAGTATGGCAGATCCAGTTGGACGCAGGAAAAGATCCGGCAAGTGGAGGAGACCAATTTGAAATACAAGGAGACGGATCATGCCAAATTGCGTGAAGCCATGATTGTGTGGGTGCGGGAAACTGGGAACAAAGTGCTGGTTTGCCCCGAAATGACCTACGAAGTCGACATCATGGACGAATTGCTCATTCATCCATTGCCGGAAGATGTGAAGCCTTTTGTTGTCAAGCGTGGATACTGGTTGCCGGATGAGGCGGCTTCAGTCTACGAAAAGGCCCATACCGTTCTGAGTTTTGAATGTCACTCGCCGATCATTGCCGCTGCCAACGGTACCCCGTTTCTCTACTTGCGCCAACCCGAAGATACGATAAAAGGGCAGATGTA
>CAZVTL010000242.1:0-5932 GCA_964630075.1 uncultured Tangfeifania sp. | reverse complement strand
TTCCGGCGCGAACCTGATCATCCGCTGGTGAAAGCTTTTGACGGTAAACCCTTTGTCCATACCGACGAACCATACCTGTTCAACAAGGCATACTCGCAAAAGAATTTCAGGCCTTTGCTCTACATGAATACTTCGAAGCTGATCAAAAAGACGAAAGAGATTGACGAGGAGATAAAATATGTTTCCTGGATCAAGCAATTTGGGAAGGGCCGGGTTTTCTATGTCTCTCCATCGCACAATGCGCAAAGCTTTGAGGATAGCCGTCTTTTGAAATTTTACCTCGATGGCACCCAGTACGTATTGGGAGATTTGAAATGCGACGACTCCCCTGCAAAATTGTAATTTAAAAACCAGGTTAATAAACCAGAATCCATGGAACGACGTAATTTTTTGAAACAATCAGCAACCGGTGCAGCCGGTGCCTTGGTATTGCCAACCATTGTGCCTTCCTCGGTGATGGGCATCAATGCTCCAAGCAACAAAATTAACATCGGGCAGATCGGTTGTGGCCGTATCGCCCGTGACCACGACATGCCGGGAACCCTTCAGCACGATGTGGCCCGCATGATTGCGGTGTGCGACCCGGATAAAAACAGGCTCGCCGATGGTAAAAAGCTGGTGGAAAATTTCTATAAAAAGAAGACCGGTCAGGATAACTACGTTATCGCAAAAATGTACGACGATTACCGCGAAATGCTCCTCAACAAGGAGATCGACGCGGTGGTAATCAGTACCCCTGACCATTGGCATGCCCAGCCAGCCATCGAAGCTGCATTGGCCGGGAAACATGTCTATGTGCAGAAACCAACCTCTTTAACAGTGACGGAAGGCCGCATCATGGCCAACATCGTGAAGGAAAAGGGAATTGTATTGCAGGTGGGAACGCAGCAGCGTTCGTCAACACAGTTCAGGGTAGCAGCAGAGTTGGTGCGAAACGGCCGCATTGGTCGTCTTCATACGGTTAAAATCGGTTTGCCGGGCGACCCATCTGGCCCTGAAGCTGCAGAAATGCCCGTGCCTAAAGGATTCAACTACGACATGTGGCTGGGCGAAACGCCGTATGTCCCATATACTGAAATCGGAGTTCATCCTCAGGTTGGCTACGGTCGGCCGGGATGGTTGCGCCGCGAGCAGTTTGGCGCCGGAATGATTACCGGTTGGGGACAGCACCATTACGATTCGGCTGCCTGGGGTATGGACACCGAATTAACCGGACCGATTTCTATTCAGGCGGTTGCCGAATTTCCGAAGTCAGGTTTGTGGAATGTTCATGGCGATTTCATGGCCAAGGCCGAGTATGCCAACGGTATTACCATGTACACCAGTGGCGGCTATCCAAACGGCATCCGGTATGAAGGAACCGAAGGTTGGATTTTTGTTTCGAGGGGTGACTATGTCGCATCTGCCAGCGACCCGGTTTCGAAAGCCAAAAGCAGTAAAGCGTTGGATGCCAGCAATCCGAAAATCCTTGAATCGGTGATTGGTGAAAACGAGATTCACCTGACCCGGAGCGATGAACACCACGGAAACTGGCTCGGAGCCATTCAGAAACTGAACATCCAGCTGACACCTGCTGAAATTGGTCACAGGGCTTGTTCCATCTGCCTGATTACACACATTGCCATGAAGCTGAACCGTAAACTGAAATGGAATCCGGGCACCGAACGTTTCGAAAACGACGAAGAGGCCAATGCGATGCTGAGCCGTCCGGAGCGTTTTCCTTATGGAATCAGTAATATCAAACGTAAATAGTTACCATCAAGTCTAGCGCATGGGAAGAGCATTTGAAGTAAAGAATCCGGATTTTGGACTGAGTCCTCATACCGGAATGTCGAAGAAACACTATATAGCGTTGGCAAAGTACCTGCTGGAGAGGGCCTTTGTGCATGTTGATTCCATTGACTCCGTACTGGTCTTTCCCATCGTACCCGGAAACACCTATCCCCAGCCGGGAGCCCCTGACTGGCGCTACCGTTCTGCCGAATTTGAAGCGCTTGAACGAACCTTCACCCTTGCGGCACCGCTGATCCACCTGGATCCTGCCACCACCATCCGCGGGATTAATTTGAGGGATTATTATTCTCTTCAAATATACCGGACTTTCACCCCGGGTCATTCCAATTCGTTGCCGTTGCCCGAAGAGTTGCCCGATTCGAACTACCAGTTTACCTGTGAGTTTGGCGGTTTGTTCAAGACCTTGCTGCTGATGCCAGAGACCATCTGGTCGCAGTACACAGCGCAGCAAAAGGAGGAGATGGTGGTCACCATCTCCAAGTGGGCACACCACCGCACCACGCAGAACAACTGGCGGATATTTAACATCATGGCACTCTCGTTTCTCAAAAAGAATGGCTATGAGATCGATGATGAACTGCTCAAGAGCCACCTGTTGTGGGTGGTCTCCTACCATTCCGGTGACGGTTGGTACCTCGAGCAAACCTACAATTACTACTCCATTAGCCTGTTTATCGTCTATACCACCATCTGGAACAGGACATTTGGCGACAAGTATTACCCTGAGATTTCGGCCATCATCGAGAAATCTGCCGTCAAATTGATGGAATCGGTTACCGGTTTCTTTGCCAGGGATGGCTACATCAACATGTGGTCGAGGAGTATTTGCTACCGGACCTGGGTATCAGGCGCCTTTCCTGTGGCCTTTATGCTGAAAGAACCGACTCTGCTGGATGCCGGTTGGGCAAGAAGGCTCTGCTCGGGATCTTTGCTGCAATTTGTCACCCGGGAGGAGTTTTTCCACAACGATATTCCCAGCCTGGGATTTTACGGAACAAAGGGGTACATGGTACAGAACTACAGTTGTGCCGGCAGCCCTTTCCTGATGTTTCTGCCATTTATCTGCCTGGCCTTGCCGGATGATTCACCCTTCTGGACCGTCAGGGAAAATGAAGGGGAGTGGGAAAAGCTTGGGAACCATTCCAACAAAATAATTTTGGAAAATCCGGGACTGGTGCTGGTAAATCATGGCAAGACAGGAACCTCGGAGATCATTCCCGGGAAGGTCTATTACGATGATCCCAACTATTCCAAATTGGTATACAACACCCATTTCCCGTGGGAGGACCAGAATCCGCAGGGAGGGACCTCCATGGAGTACAGTTTCCGCAGCCTGGATCCACGGGATTTAAGGGGGGATGATGTAAATTTCTACCTGACAGGTCAGACGGTGGCCAACGACTCAGACAAAAACAGCTCCTATACCACCTCACAGAGCATGCTCTACAATGGGGTCAGGAAAGAGGTGTTGTACCGGCAGGCCATCATGCGGAAACCACCGAACAATGGGGTTGGCTACATTATTGACCTGGCTGAAATCACCATTCCCGGTGGAGTGATCAGGGTCGACCGTACACGCCTGGCTTTTGAGTATGAGTTGACCCTGGGCCATTTCGGATTGCCGCATATCAAGGGAGTCAAGGCAGTAGTCCATCAGTTTGAGGACGGAACCAAGCGGGTCATTACGGCTATCATTCCCGGTAGGAGCGTTGCCTTGATTACCTACCATGGGTGGGATAGCCTTGAAACATTGGTTCACAGCAACCGGAATGCAGAGGCGGACGAGAGCACGGTGGTTTATGCGCACAAGAAACGTACCGCAAAGAACCCAGCCATGGAGCTGATGGTCACCGTAATGCTGCACAAAATGGATGATTCGGAGTGGACAGATGCGGAGTTGTCACCAATTAAGGATCTTAAAATTAGTGAAGTAACGGCAAACTGGTCGGCCCTGGGAGCTACTGTTACCCTTCACAATGGCGAAGAATATGAGGTTGATTTCAAGGATATAGATGGAAAGAGGGCGTGCTGAGTTGAATGCTGCAACTTGGTTGATTCTAAAGTATATAATTTACAATAGGTAATAAGTGCTTCTTGGAGGGTGATTCCTATTTAGAGATTAGACGACAGAAAAAATTAATTCTGGTTCTGGTTATAGAATAGAATTCATTGTTAGTTTTGTGTTCACTAATCTTATTGAAAAAAGAGCATTGTCCAGAGAACCAAGAAATAAAGACTACTGGCAATTTGTTTGGTCTAAATTCAAGACCGGGGATCGCGGAGCCTTTGAGGAGATATACAACGAATTTACGGATCAACTCTTTGCCTATGGTGCCAAAATTACTTCTGACCGGGAGTTGGTGAAAGATTCCATCCAGGATCTCTTCATTGATCTATACAAATACAATCCCAATATCAAGAATCCCGAATTGCTTGAATTCTACCTGTACAAATCCCTGAAACGTTCCATTATCAAAAGACTCCAAAAGGAGAATCGCTTGCAGACCATTCAACCAGACTACAACTCTTTCGAACTAACCTTTTATGCCGAAACAGAGGAGTACCTGGATGATTCGAAGAATCGACAAATGGAATCCCTGCAAACGGTACTCAAAGCGCTTGACCATAAAAAGCGGGAGTTGTTGTTTTTAAAGTTTGACAGCGGATTGACCTACTGCGAAATTGGTGATTTGCTCAACATGAAACCAGATACTGTCAAAAAGCAGGTTTACCGGATCATCCACTACTTGCACGACGCAGTGGGTGCCAAATTCATAGAGCTATTTCTCATATGTTGTAAAACATAAAATTATACACCTATTTTTTTGTCCCTTTTTCAGGGTTCCTCGCTCTTAGTGGAAATTCCTTCTTTTTTATGGATCACTACGACAAGCTAATCGAGAACCCTCTTTTTTTCAGGTGGATCTATCATCCTGGCCCGGAGATCAATTCCTGGTGGGAAACTTACCTTTCATTAAACCCTGAAGATGCTCCGCAGATACTTCTCCTCAAGCAAAGATTCGGATCGTTGGGTTACTCGGTCGAGAAGCTGAGTGCACCTGAAAAGCAATTATTGGCCAAACGTATCATGATGGATCTTGAATCCATAGAAAGGAACAAGCAGCAACGTCAGTTCTTTATTGGATTAGCTAAATATGTTGCCATAGCTGTATTGTTCTTTTCAATCGGCAGTGTACTGGTTTACCTGCAAATGGACAAGAAAAGTGCAGCGTGGATGGTAGCAGACAACCGCATTCCCCAGCAACTTCAGGGCCCGGTTTTGATTTTACCGGAGGGGAAAAGTGTTCCTTTAAAAAAGAGTACCTCATCCCTGGACTATACCAATCCTGAACAGGTTGTACTCAACAACGATTCTGTCATTCACCCCCAGAAAAAAGTCGACCAAATTACTACCAATCAGCTGATCATTCCTTTCGGGAACCGCTCCAAACTTACCCTTGGCGATGGTTCGGTGGTTTGGCTGAACGCAGGAAGCCGGCTAATATATCCTTCCGCATTTTCAGGAAATTCAAGAGAGGTTATCTTATTTGGGGAGGCTTTTTTTGATGTTGCCAGGAATGAGAATAATCCATTTGTTGTGAAGACCTCTTCTTTGGAGGTGATAGTCCTGGGAACAAAGTTCAACATCTCAGCCTACCCAGAAGATAATGTAATTCAGACTGTTCTGAAAGAGGGGAGTGTCTCGATCCGCAGGAATGGTTCCGGATTCTTTGAGAATGATCTCATTCTTACGCCAAACCAAATGGCCTCTTTTGATAAAACAACCCAGGATTCCAAAGTTTCATTGGTCGATGCCGGCGCATTCATCATCTGGACAGAAGGGCTCCTCCGTTTTGATGATCTTGAGATGTGCAGGATACTGAAAAGTGTCGAACGCTATTACAACATTCACATTCAATATGCTGATCCGATGGTAGGATCTCAACGGATTACCGGGAAACTTGATTTGAACAACGAGGTAGAGCAGGTATTTGAATACATCACCAAAGTGTCTTCCGTGAGATTTACCAAAATAGACGAGAACAACTATCAAATAAAATAAACCGGAAAATGCGGGAACATTGACCGGTTTACAATAAATACCAATTAAAATCAATTTTTTCAGTATTCATTTAAT
>CAZVTL010000241.1:0-5962 GCA_964630075.1 uncultured Tangfeifania sp. | reverse complement strand
GAATCATGTCGGCGCTCATGGTGAATGAGAAGCTTGATTTCAATGCGCTGAAGGAGCTGCTCGCCTTGACGGACGGAAACCTGGCCAGCCACCTGAAAGCTTTGGAGCAACAGGAAATAGTTGAGGTTTCGAAACAATTTGTAGGACGAAAGCCAAGTACCACCTATAAAGCAACGGATGGCGGAAGGAATTTATTTCGCCAACATCTGGCAGCACTTGAAAAATTAATCAACAATCAATAATTTTTTTTACCTAATACTTTGCAACTCAAAGTACTTTATTAAATATACTTACAATGGAAACAAAAGGAATTCAGCAGTTTATGAACAGTTACAGTGTGAAGATGGTCATCGTTTCTGGATTGGCTATCCTGTTGCTGATCCCCTCTTTTTTGATCATGGGGATTATCAGCGAGCGAATAGAACTGAGCCAGAAAGTGAAAAAGGAGCTCTACACCCAGTGGGGCGGAAAACAGGTGGTGGCCGGACCGGTATTGAATATTCCCTACTCAGTCAAGGAGATAGGGGAGAAAAATCAGGTGACCAACGAGCGGCATGGAGTGGCACACTTCCTTCCGGAGACATTAAAAACAGATGGTACGTTGTATCCCGAAACCCGGAAACGGGGCATTTATGAAGTGGTGGTTTATGAAGGAAAGCTCCAATTAAAAGGCTCATTTTCACAGCCGGATGTGTCGCAGCTGGATCTTCAAAATGCTGATTTCAATTGGGGCGCAGCCTATTTTACCATAGGCGTCTCGGATATGCGGGGCATTAAAAACCTGCCGGAACTGGTGATCAATGGTCAGCGGTGCAAAGTAGAACCGGGGGTTGCCGACAACGATCTGTTCCAGTCAGGCATTACAGTGAAAGCCGCTTCTATAGACTTAAAGCAGCCCATGAATTTTGAACTGGATCTGGTTTTAAACGGATCGGAAGATCTTTCCGTGGAGGCGCTGGGGAAAACGTCGGAAGTTGCCATGAAATCAACCTGGGCAACGCCCAGTTTTAGCGGAGGATTTCTACCCGAAAATCGTCAGGTTGACGCAAAAGGATTTTCGGCCAATTGGCTGGTAACTCACCTGAACCGAAATTTTCCGCAGCAATGGGTCGACCGGAAATACAACATCCATGAAGCCAAATTGGGTGTTGAACTGCTCAGTCCCATCGATCACTACCAAAAATCCATGCGTTCGGTAAAGTATGCCATCCTCTTTATTGCCCTGAACTTTATCATCTTTCTTTTCGTTGAAATAAAAAGCAAGGTCAGAATTCATCCTTTCCAGTATTCGCTGGTGGCATTTGCACTGCTGATCTTTTATGCCCTGTTGACCTCCATCGGCGAACAGATCGGATTCAACTGGGCCTACCTGCTATCCGCCTCGGCAGTCACCCTGCTGATTTCGTGGTATACCTTTACTTTCCTGCGTGATGTTCGCATGTTAACCTGGGTAACACTTTTGCAAACGGGCTTGTATTTGTTCCTCTTTACCATCCTGCAAATGGAAGATTATGCCCTCCTTGCCGGAAGTATCGGGCTATTTGTCATCCTGGCCATGGTTATGCGAGCGTCGCAGCAGATTAAATGGTATTCGGAAGGGTAGCAATTAGGTTATAATTCTCTATTTTTATGCCTTATTATAAGGGTATGGAAACGAGAGGTATTCTCCAATTTGTGCTATTTCTTCTGTTAAACAGCTGTTCCACCAGTGAACACTTGCAATTTAACTCAGTAGTCATGGATGGCTCGATTGCAAGATTTGCCAGCGAGTTGACTAAACAGGGTTTTAGCCTCTCAGACTCGTCCAAAACAGGGCAGATTATTCTATTGGGAGAGTTTCTAAACAAAGAATGCCGGATTGGTGTTTTTGGGACAGGGAAGAATCAACTAACCTACAAAATAGTCGTTCAGCTTCCTGGAGAAGTGCCAGATTCATTGCAATATAGCTTTGGTAAATTACAACAGCTCTATGCCTCAAAATATGGGAATGGTACAAGCAGATACCAGAAATACAAAAAGAGGGATCGACTGCTGTTCAATGAACCCGGACTTACCAGGGAGATTAGGGTAGGTGACTTTACCAAGTATACCACGACCTCTGGAAATATCACCATAGAGGTAAAAGAGGGGCATATCTCCATCACCTATTTGGACAAACAGAACGATGCAATCAGGGTCAGAGAAACAGATATTAAAAGCCCCAAAGAAAACTTTCCTTCGTAGAGGTTAAAGAAAATAAGCCTTTTTATGGGTTGGCCATATTTTTGACGGGCACCAATCTGTTTGAATAAGAAATAGTAGAACTAAATTTATTTGTCACCATTCCCAACCATCATCAATTGGGTGAAGGTTCGAAGTACCAATCCTGATTTACACATTACCGGAGTTGAAAAACTTCCTTCCCCCAGCTCATTTATGCCCAATAACTTGTAAGTTGAATCGGCGAGGATTACCAATACTTTTCCCTCTTTGGTGATGCAATAAAGGTTTCCGTTGACGCATATGGGCGAACCATAGAGGGGTCCAGACGGTTTTTCTTTCCACAACAAACGGCCATCGGCGAGCTGGGTACAAGCAATTGTACCATTGTCCGTAAAGGTGAAAAGCAACTTGTTCACCACGATGGGCGTGGGAACATAGGTCGATAACAGACGGGGCAATTTGTAGCGTGCCGAATCTTTGGCCTGGTTGGTGGTTGAATCGATGTCAATCACCAGGGTCTCGCCATTTCGGGAAACGACAACCATCCCCTCCGCATAAAAGGGGGATGCAATGACCCTGGTAGCAAATAGCTTTTTTCGCTCCCACAAAACTGCTCCGGTGGCAGGGACGACACCTGTAAGGCCATGAGACTGACTGGCAAAAATCAACTGGTCCGGATGATTGGCTAATTTTAGCAAGAGTGGCGTTGCGAAGGAGTTATTTTCAGGGGAATCCCGTTCCAATTCCCAAACTGTTTTGCCCGTTTGTTTGTCTACAGCAAGCCAGGAAGAGGTATAAGTGGAATACTCTTTCTCCTGTTCGCGCGTGAAAATCACACATTGGTCTGTAAGCATGGGGGAACTGCCCCCTCCATGCCGGCTCAGCATACCTCCAAACTCCGACTGCCACCGGATGGTGCCTTCGTGCGTCAAGGCAATGAGCGATGTCTTTTCTTTGGAGTACCAAACCAGGTAAACCAGCGTCTGATCTACCGCCGGTGTCTGGGCCGCTAGCTTGTTGTCCTTGTGCATGGTCAAATCCGTCACCCTGAACTCCTTTTGCCAAAGCACCTTCCCATCCTTCCCATTCACTGCCGTCAAATAGCCGGTATCTTTTTCATCATCTGCGCTCGTCACGAAAATGGTGTTCCCCCACACAACCGGGGATGCATTCCCGATTCCCGGCAGGGGGATCTTCCAGGTTAAACCTGATTCATTCCAGGTTACCGGAGCTTTTGCTTTTGAGTCAATTCCAAGGCCATCGGCTCCCCTGAACCTGGTCCAGTAGTTCGGTTCATTCTCCGAGGGGGTGAAGCTTAAAAGCAAAAGAACTGAAGCATAAATAAAGTACTTGAGGAAATGGTTCATAGGATTCATAGGGTTTTTATTCTTGAGTCTGTTCTGTTATACCAGAAAAAAAGTGCCACTAAGTCACAAAGTCACCAAGGTTTCACCTTAGTACGATGATTCTCTGTAATCATTCGTGTCTTGGTGTCTTCGTGGCTGGAAAAGAATTTCCGGAGTGGACTCCTACTTAAATTCTCAAACAAAGCCTATTCCTTGTCGTATACCATGGTCTCTGTCCGGTCACCCATAGAGGAGGTAGCAATGGCTTCCACTACCAATGATTTTCCATCCATGCTGTAATGCTCGGTCACCGTCATATTGCCAATGTTACCCATCAAAATGACGGTGGTTATTTTTACCGATTTTTTATCTCCGGAAACTACGGCGGTCGATCTCTTTTCAGAATCCATCCAGCCCTTGTTGATGCACTCTTTTCCGTCCAGTGTGAATTTGTCGCTGAAGGTTAATTCGCGCTCCTGGAAGGTGGAATGGCGCTCAACGGAAAGGTCATTCCCCTTTTGCACGATGACCAGTTCCTTGGGTGCCATGCTGAATTCGGCACTTAGTTTACTTTTCGAACTGTTGAGCTTCCATTTTCCTGAAAAGTCGGTTGTTTGGGCGGAAACCAGGAAAGAGACAGAGAGGGACAAACATAAAAACAGCAATTTTTTCATCTTTGTACGTTTAGAGTTTAATACAATAAAGATCTAAAAAATATCGGAAATACCATGTGCAGGACCAGGCTTCCTGCAAGTAACCTTAACAGGCAGGCAAATAGTATTCCTGTCAAAGAAAATCTTTTCGAACCAATCGTCCAAAGCTATGCCAGACTGTTTAAGTTGAACGATCCCCATCCGGGTTAGCGGCCGGTCCTAACTGATCATACCTGCGAAAAGTATCTCCGAACCAGCGCTAAGTGCACCTGCATCAACCTGTTTTACAAACGTACCGCCCCAAAGTATATCCGCACCAACCTGTTTTGTATCCGCACTACCGAAAACTAAAAACAGATCAGCGAAAAGTAAATCCGCACCATCAAAAAATACCTTCATATCTTGGATTAGTAAACCCGTACCATCAAATATCATAAATGAACCTTCAAAAAGTACAAAATAACCACCACCATCTGCCTGTTGCCGGTGCGGCACAAAAAAACCGGTGCGGACTTGTTTGCCGCACCGGTTGACTTTTAATTGTTAAAAGAGGCTGTCTCAAAAGACAAAATGAATTTTTATGTTCTTATAATTTGAAAGTTAATTCCCTTTTTTTTACCCCTAAATCCTCCCGATATAGATCGTGACAGGCTCTGAAGGGGACTTAGAGATCGTGAAAAGGTCAGGATTTAAGCCCCTTTAGGGGTTTGGGTCGTGAACAATTCGGAAATAACTTTAAAATTAGCTACAAAGAAATAAATACTTTGACTTTTAAAACAGCCTCTATTTTTTGGTTTTGGTTAATGCCTGAGGCGTGTAAATACCAAACCACTCACCTGCTCAAATTCGGGTGAGGCGGCGCCGTAAAGTGACTTGACATACTTCTTGGTATTTGCTGCTGCCTTAAGGAGGCCGGATTCGGGGTGGTAGATGGTTTTGTTGCGATTGATGCGCGCGTTGCTGAGCATCATCTGGGTAGTTTTGACTGCTTCGTTTTTGGTTTTGAAATCGGCCAGAAGGCTTTGTAGTGCGGATAGCTGGAGATCGGGTTCATTGGGAGCATACCCCGGTTGTTCGGAGAGCAGCTGAACCAATTTTCCCAGGTTTTCGATGCGGCTGTCCTGGCTCATGCGGGAGGTCGAGAAACTACCGGGAGCCATCTCCGGAGTAGCTTCTCCCAGGGGGGCTGCCAGAGACTCTGCCTTGTGCGGTTTGCTCCCCTGAAGTTTTCTGTTGAGCGCCTTGGCGGCAGTGATTATGGCGGGAGGAACCTCGCAGTTTTCCACCGCATTGACAATGCGGGTCAGGTGGCCGTTTAGCCAGGCAAACATGGTCTGTTGCGCCTCAACGGCAACTGCCCAGTTGGCGAAATGGGTGTTGACCTGTGTCAGGCTTCTTTCGGCCTCCTCATGAAGGTTGTTGAGGGCGGCCAGGGTGATGGATTGTTTGGAAGGATTGTAACCGGCTCCAAATCCGGTGATGAAGGTATTTAAGGTACCAAGGTTTGCTACATTCTTAGCATGACCTTTTTCTGAAAAATTGGTCATAATAAAAAATTTAGATGGTTTGAATATTAAGTCTCCGTGTTTGAATTTGTAACACAGAGAATAAATATAGACGAATCATATTTTGAAGGATTATTTTAATTTCTGCTTTTGGGTAATTTCAAAAGAGAAACTCCGGAGTACACAGAGCTGGAAAATCGCAGGCGATTCTCCAACGCCTGATTCGGCGGGACAAGCTGTGCAAGAGATTATACAG
>CAZVTL010000240.1:0-5969 GCA_964630075.1 uncultured Tangfeifania sp. | reverse complement strand
TGATAAATCTTCCATAATAACTTGTTTTAAGTCAAGCTATTTCAGAAGAGGACAAGGGAGTATTTAGGGAGTATTGGGAGTATTCACGGAACTGTGTCTCGTTGATTTTCATAGCTTGAAAAACTGAAATCAAAAGCCCCCAGGCAACTTCCGTCACCCGGGGGCCAACACTTATTAACCCCTTAAAAGTAATTAAGCACCACAATTTATGCCTTTATTTTGACAAAAACGAATTGTTCAAAAAAAACAATAAATTTATGGGACAATTAAAATCCAACCTATGCAACCATTCTTCTTTCTCCCGATTGTCCTTTTGTCTGTCTTCTATCTGGCCATGGTGTTCGCGACCTTCTACTTCGTCTATTACCTGGTGAACAAATCTCTTGTTTTGAAAAGAGAACAGAATGACTTGTTACGCGAACTTATCTCAAAGCTGGATAAAAAGTAGTTGGAAGGTAAAATTGTCTGGAACTTCTTTTTTTTCGGAATAATCTGCAGGAGGTGAATCATTGAGCCTAGTGCGGATTTGCGATTAAGGGTGTTCGGAAGATTTCAGAGCCGCCCACCGGGCGGCTGTACAGGTTTTTGTTGCGTTGCGCAGAGACGTCCAGCCGGACGTCTCTACAGATTTGATCGCATCCAACTTGTACAGCCGCCCGGCAGGGCGGCTCAAGCAGGTGATCCAGGCAGGTGTTTTGGACAAATGGCAAAATCAGCAACACGTTTACATTGATTGCCAAAGCTTCCAAACACCCCTAATTATAAATCCTCGCCAAAGGAGGGGTATTGTCCCAAGTTTAATTAGTTCTGTTTTGCCCTTTTCTTAGCGGGTCTTTGATCCGATTGTCTACTTGGATTTTTTAAAAATCTGCGGGTTGCTGATAATGAAACTCCTATTGCGACAGAAAATATTACCACCCAACGGCCTGTGAATTGTATGTAGGCCATAATTTCATCAAAAGGTATTGCTTCACCACTAACCATCCTTTTCATCGGAACCCACAAATCAACAAGCGTATAAATGATTACCTGTCCCAGAAATAATACGATGAACCCTTTTGAGAATTCAATTATTGCGCTCTTCCATTTCATTGCTATCAAATATTTAAATGCTTTCAACAGCTATTCCTTTTGAAATTAGAACCTGCTCAAAATCTGCCTTCCAGAACCGATCAAAATCAAGATCAACCAAACGATAGGTCCTGTTTTTGAGGTAGATTTTTGCTGATAGTTTATTATAAGAATATTTTTCAAGAATCACTTTATCTATTTGATCAATTGGGAGTTGATTTTTGAAAATTCTCTTTTTTGGATTTAAGAACCTATATATAATGGCAATTGAATAGATAATGAGAAGCACCATCAAAATCCACCAAATTTCGTCATGGACTTTGTTAACGAAAACAATTTCCAGTGGATAGGCAACCAAAAGGTATGGTACAATATTGTATTGGAACCTGGCTGTTTTCCACTTGTCCCTAATCTCAATGTGATCCACAAAAAACTCCAGACTTCCTTCTTTGATTGGGAATTGAGATTTCAACATATCGTGTTAAAAAATAGGATGGCTTATTATTGCAAAGGATTATGTTATTCAAAACTAATAAATTATATTTTCAATTCAGTCATCATTTTAAAAGAAAAAAGGGATAATTCACCCCCTTTTTCTACAATATCCCTTCATCAGCTAATGTGTCGCAACAGTTTAACATGTTGCACCTAAAAACCGCCTGAAAACAAAGAAACCAGTTCATTACAAAACTTGTAATGAACTGGTTTCTTTTGAGCGGAAAACGAGATTCGAACTCGCGACCCTCAGCTTGGGAAGCTGATGCTCTACCGACTGAGCTACTTCCGCCTGTTGAAAATTGAAGGTACAAAAATATACTATTTTGGGAATTTTTCACCATTTCCCCAGAGACTATTTAAAAATATAACACAACTTGTCCCGATTCGTCGGGAGAGAATAACTGATTATTAATGGAAAATAAAGGGTGTTCATAATTTTCTGCAATTTGGTATTTACAAGAGAGAAAAACTGGAGTTACACAGAGTTGGAAAATCGCATGCGATTTTCTCTCTGTGAACTCTTTATTTCCTCCAACGCATTTTTCCAAAAGCTTGAATTTCAAAACCATTTTGAGTTTAAATAGGGAGACATAAATTCTCTGTGTAAGAAAGATAAACAGCTTCTCAGTTGATTTTGGTGTCGCCGGATGGTTATAAATAGAATTTGAAGCCCACGATAGTAACCATCAGGTGGATATTAGCGTAATAGCAAGGGTACCAAAAATTTTAATTGGGGATGGAGATAAACGACTACGCTGGTTATCCGGGCGTTCAAAGCAGGATGGAGTTCTTGAAAGACGAGAAAAAAATTGACGAAAGCTTTTACAAATTACTGGAAATAAAACATTTAACAAACGAGACCTTCTCCCTGAAATTGCCGAAGGCCCGCTTTCCCTTCAAGGCCGGCCAGCACATTTCGGTAGGAATCCACGGGAATTACCAAAGCAGGGAGTACTCCATCTACAGCGGGGTAAACGATGACAACCTGGAGATACTGGTCAAGGAGGTAGAGAACGGCTATTTTACGCCCAGACTGCGAAAACTGAAAGCCGGCGACCTGGTTGAAGTACATGGTCCGTTTGGCAGATTTGGCATTGGGCCGGTAGCCGCTGAAAAGGGAAAATTCGTATTCATTGCCAGCGGTACCGGGATTGCCCCCTTCCGCAGCATGATCCGGAGCTACCCGGAAATGGATTATACCCTGATACATGGGGTACGGTATGCAAAAGAGGCTTATCAAAAGGAGGAATATGATCCTGCGCGCTATGTGCTCTGCACCAGCCAGGATCCGAAAGGAGATTACCAGGGCCGGTTGACCGGCTATCTGAAGAAATGCACCTTTGCTACGGAAACCCAATTTTACCTTTGCGGCAACAGCAACATGATTTTTGATGCGGTGGAGATCCTCCAGAAGAAAGGATTTAAAAGGGAGCAGATACACTGTGAAGTATATTTTTGATCTATATGAAGTATCATTTAATCACCCTGGGTTGCCAGATGAACCTTTCGGATAGTGAGAGAGTTAGCGCTGTGCTGGAGGGAATGGGATACCTTCGTACGGAGAAGGAGGAGGAGGCAGACCTGCTGGGAATGCTGGCCTGCTCTGTCAGGCAGAAGCCCATCGACAAAATATACAACAAGATCGCTGAATGGAACCGAGAGAAAAATAGGCGCAACCTGATCACCTTTGTCTCAGGTTGTATTTTGCCGGCGGACAAGGAGAAATTCCTGAAGAGTTTCGATTTGATCTTTCAAATGAGTGAATTGGCACAATTGCCTGATATGATCAGGGAATATGGGATCGTCACGCCTGCCGGACTGAAACAGCCGAAACCGGTGATGCCAAAAAATGAGCACATCCTGGAGATGTGGCACATCCAACCCAAATACCAATCCACCTACGAAGCATTTGTACCCATCCAGAACGGTTGCGACAAGTTCTGCACCTTCTGCGCAGTTCCCTATACCCGGGGACGGGAGGTCTCGCGTCCTTCGGCAGAAATACTGGAGGAGGTGCGGCACCTGGTCAACCAGGGGTACAAATCCATCACCCTTTTGGGCCAGAATGTCAACTCCTATGGGCTGGACAAAAATGGCGAAGAGCTGAATTTCGCTGACTTGCTTCGCAGGATTGGCGAATTTGGGAAGGCCTCCGGGGAGGAGTTCTGGCTCTATTTTACATCTCCCCACCCCCAGGACATGAACCGGGAGGTGATCGAGGTGATTGCAGCCTATGATTGCCTGGCCAAGCAAATCCACCTTCCCATGCAAAGCGGGGATGAACGAGTTTTGATCAAGATGAACCGCCGCCATTCGATGGAGAAATACCGGCAGATTGTGGCCGACATTCGGGAACTGATCCCCCAGGCCACCCTGTTTACCGATATCATCGTCGGTTTTACCAGCGAAGGGGAAGCCGAATTTCAAAATACAATGGCCGCCATGGATGAATTCAAATTCAACATGGCCTACATTGCCATCTACTCCCCCCGCCCCGGAGCTGCCAGTTACCGATGGGAAAATGAGGTGGATGCAACGGTTAAAAAAGAGCGGCACCACCGGTTATCCGAAGCAATGAAAATCCACTCCCGCAGCTACAATGAAACCTTGGTAGGTAAAACCATCCGTGTACTGATCAGCGGCATCGACCGCAAGACTGGCTTCTCAACCGGATTGACCGAGGGAAAACTCATCGTACGGCTGGATCAAAAGGATGATTCCCTAATGGGAAAGATCGTGGATGTGAAAATTACTTCTGCCGCTGATTTTTCCATGAGCGGTGAATTAAGTTCAAAGTACTATAAAATGTCTTAGTTGCATGTCTCACTGTCCCACTTACTTGCCAATAGTTTCGCGCAAAGAAGCAAGGATCGCAAAGAAAAAAATGCGACATTCATATTTGAGCATGACTTAAAAGAAACAAATTGATTACAACCAAAAAAAAGAGAGTGGCCTTCAAGACCCTGGGATGCCGGCTCAATCAGTACGAAACCGATGCGCTGGTGACCAATTTCGATAAGGCAGGTTACCAGCTGGTGAATTTTGACGATTCACCCGATGTGGTGGTGGTGAATACCTGTACCGTCACCAACCAGAGTGACCAGAAATCCAGGACGGTGATCAGCCAGGCAGCCCGGAAAAACAAGGAAGCCGTGGTGGTGGTCACAGGTTGCATGGCCAACAATTTCAAAGAGAAGCTGGAAAGCCAGGAAAACATCACCTTCGTGGTCGAAAACAACCGGAAGAGCTCCATCCTTTCCCTGGTAGAGGCCCACTTTTCAGGGGAAATACTTCATCCCGACAAGTTGCCCCAGGATGTTTTCCACTATGAACCGGTACAGAAAAGCCTGCATACCCGCAGTGCAGTGAAGATCCAGGATGGTTGCGACAATTTCTGCACCTTTTGCATCATCCCGATGGTTCGGGGCAGGGCGGTTTCGCGGCCGGTGGCCGATGTACTGGAGAATGTCCGCAAGACCATTGCGAACGGTTTTAAGGAGATCGTCATCACCGGGGTGAACATCGGCAGGTATGAGGATGGGGAGACCAGTTTTGAAGATTTGCTGGCGCAGATCCTGGAGGTACCGGGTGATTTCAGGGTAAGGATCTCCTCCCTTGAACCGGATGGATTTGGCGACAGTTTTGTCAACCTCTTTTCGCATCCGAAACTCATGCCACACCTCCATCTCTGTTTGCAGAGCGGCTCCGAAAAGACCCTGTTGCGGATGCGCCGGATGTATGATGTAGGGCAATTCCGCAAGACCATCCAGCAGTTTCGCACCATGTATCCAGATTTCAATTTCACCACCGATATCATTGTGGGTTTCCCCGGGGAGACGGATGAGGAGTTTCAGCAGACACTGGATGCTGTGCGGGAGTTCGGTTTCAGCCATGTGCACACCTTCAAGTATTCTGTCCGGAATGGGACGAGGGCCGAACGGATGGAGAATCAGGTGGATGAAAAGTTAAAGAATGCCAGATCTGCCCTGGTACGCCAGCTTTCGGACGAAAACAGATACCGTTATTACCAAAGCCTGATCGGGAAAACCCAGGAGGTTTTGGTGGAAAAAATCACCAAAAACAGGGCATCCGGGTACGGTAACCTATATGTTCCTGTTGAATTTCAGGCCAAAGAGATTCAGAAGAATACAGTCCATACCGTCAGGCTGACCGGCGTGGCGGGTGAAGGTGAAAAGTTGTATCTGGTGGGGGAATTATAAAGCAGTTTAAAATTATTACACAGAGGATTTATATCTCCACAATGAAGTTAAAAATAGCTTTGAAATTGGCGCTTGCCGCAAAATTACCCGAGGAAAAAACGAGGTGCACAGAGAGAAAATCGCTAGCGATTTTCCAACTCTGTGTTACTCTGGGGTTTCTCTCATGAAATTACCCAATTG
>CAZVTL010000239.1:4801-6023 GCA_964630075.1 uncultured Tangfeifania sp. | reverse complement strand
TGGTTTCAGGAAGCCTTTCATGCATCAGCTGATCAAGGTGCTGGCAGCGCAGATGGGCACCGCTTTCCCCGAACTGAACAAGCAGCAGGAGTTGGTCACAAAGGTAATCCGTGAAGAGGAGGACTCTTTCCTCAGGACCCTTGAGACAGGTATCCGGATGCTGGAGCATATCATGGCAACAGCAAAAAAGAAGAGCCAAACAGAGATCAGTGGCAATGTGGCTTTCGAACTCTACGATACCTATGGTTTTCCGCTTGACTTGACCGAACTGATACTCCGGGAGGAGTCCTTTACCGTGAACCGGGATGAATTTGAAAAGGCCATGGAGGAGCAGAAAAACCGTTCCAGGAACGCGACGCAGCTCGAAACAGGCGACTGGATTGAGATTCGTCCTTCCATTGAAAGCGAATTTGTTGGGTATGACCATGTCGTGTCGGAACTAAAAATATCCCGATACCGGAAGGTAAAGGACAAAAAGGGCGAATATGTCCAACTGGTTTTTGATAAAAGCCCTTTCTATGCGGAGTCTGGAGGCCAAATCGGAGATACCGGCTGGATCGAAGCGGACGGGGTGAAGTTGGAGATCTTTGATACCGTCAAGGAGAATGGTCTGACTGTCCATTTGGCCAAAACACTGCCTGCAGATCCTTCCGCCTCATTTACAGGCTTCGTAGACGATACCAAGCAACGTGCCACAGCGGGAAACCATACCGCAACCCACTTGCTGGACCATGCATTGAGGGAAATACTGGGCACCCACATCGAACAAAAAGGTTCCCTGGTAACTCCGGATTCCTTAAGGTTCGACTTCTCTCATTTCCAGAAGGTGTCTGAGGAGGAGTTGGAGCAGATTGAAAAAAGAGTCAATGAATTGATACGGGGCAATGCATCAAGGGACGAACACCGCGAAATGCCTATGGCAGAGGCGGAGAAGCTGGGTGCAATCGCCCTCTTCGGTGAAAAATATGGCGACCATGTCAGGGTGATCAAATTCGGTGACTCCATCGAACTGTGCGGTGGTATCCATGTAGGTGCCACTGGTGAAATCGGCCAGTTTGTTATCATATCCGAAGGATCCATCTCAGCCGGTGTAAGAAGAATTGAGGCAATTACCGGGGGCAAAGCTGAAGAATATCTTCGTCACAAACTGAAGACTACCAAGGAGCTGGCATACCTTCTCAACAATCCTGCCGACCTAAAGGCGGCTGTTGAACAGTTGCTG
>CAZVTL010000239.1:0-4791 GCA_964630075.1 uncultured Tangfeifania sp. | reverse complement strand
CATCGTTTAATATTTCCCCAGTGGAAAGAAAACTCCTGTAAAAAGGAGGCTGCCTCCGGTTTGAAAAAGGAGTTGCTGAATCAGGTGGTCCAACTCAACGGAATCAACTTCCTGGCTGGTAAACTCCCTGTCGATGATGCTGGGATTATCAAGGACCTCGCCTTCCAGCTAAAGGGTGAAATAGAAAACCTCTTTCTGGTTTTTGCAGCCGAAATTGATGGGAAAGCCTCGGTACATGTAATGATTGCCGACAACCTGGTCAGGGAGAAAGGTTTGCATGCTGGCAATATTGTGCGGGAATTGGCAAAACTGGTCGATGGTGGCGGTGGCGGTCAACCCTTTTATGCCAGTGCAGGAGGAAAGAATCCAAAAGGCATCCCTGAGCTTCTTGCGAAAGCGAAAGAGTTTATTGTAGAATAAATATCTCTTTAAAGATAAATGTCTCGCAAAGACGCGAAGACGCAAAGCAATTAAACAGTAATTTCTCTTTGCGACTTCGCCTCTTTGCGAGATTGTTTTTAACCGGTTATCCCGAAAAATCCACCTGCCTATTCGAAAGGTTCATTCTAAATAGCTGCTAAACAGTGATATTTTTCAGATACGATGTTCAACCATGGTCAAAAAGGTGGTTGCCGGTTATCAATAATATTTATTTTTAGCGCAAAAAAATAGCATGGAACCAACACGTACATTCGAACTATTGGATTATTGTCTCAAAAATAACTCCCGTGAAGATGCGGTCGCAGGAAAACAGGGAACCGAGTGGGTAACTTACAGTACAGAGAAGTTGGCCAGAAATGCAGAGTTGGTGGCATTGGGTTTGCTCTCCCTGGGGATTCAAAAGGGTGACAGGGTCTCTACCGTAAGTGGAAACAGGCCGGAGTGGAGTTTTGTGGATTTTGCACTTTCCATGGCCGGGGCAGTACATGTGCCTGTTTATCCCACGATTAGCGAAGAGGAATACAGTTATATTTTCAAACACGCAGAAATTCGTTTCCTGTTTATTTCCGACGAGAAGTTGTTCAACAAGCTTGCACCGGTTGTGGCGGAGGTCGAAAGTATGGAAAAGGTCTTTACCTTCAACGATGTTCCGGGTGCAGACAATCTTTCCCTTCTCATGGCACTGGGAGAGAAGAACGAGGAAGCCCTTCGGCCCAGGCTTGAGGAGATAAAGAAAAATATCAAAGCGGAGGAGATGGTAACCATGATCTACACCAGTGGTACCACCGGTATTCCCAAAGGGGTCATGCTTTCCCACAGAAACCTTGTCTCCAATTTTAAAACCTGCGCTACCCATTTCGCACTTGGGCTGGGGCACCGATCGATCTCATTTTTACCCTTGTGTCATATTTTCGAGCGTACAGTCAATTATGTATTCATGTACCGGGGCATCGGGATCTACTACGTCGAAAGTCTTCCCCAGATTGTCCAGTCGATCAAGGAGGTTAAGCCGCATATATTTACGGCGGTTCCCCGACTGATGGAGAGCGTCTACGACGGTATCATGGCCAAAGGGAAACTGCTGACAGGCATCAAGTTTAAGCTCTTCTTCTGGGCAGTGGACCTAGGCAAGGATTTTGATTTCAACAAAAAGGTGGGAATCATCAAGCGTATCAAGCTTGCCATCGCGGATAAGCTGATTTACTCCAAATGGCGTGCAGGGCTGGGTGGAAATATCCAGTTGATTGTTTCCGGCGGAGCTCTGCTGCAATCCAGGATTGCCAGGGTTTTCAGTGCTGCCGGGCTTACAGTACTCGAAGGTTATGGACTCACAGAAACTTCCCCTGTCATAGCCGTAAGCAATGCGGTTACCGGTGAAATCAAGATTGGAACCAATGGTCCGGTTATCAAAGGGGTAGAGGTGAAGATTGCGGAGGATGGTGAGATTCTGGCCAAAGGGCCGAACCTGATGATGGGGTACTACAAGGAGCCCGGACTCACGGCCGAGGTGATCGATGCCGATGGCTGGTTTCATACAGGTGATGTTGGAAAGTTGGATGAAGGAAAATTTCTGAAGATCACAGACAGGAAAAAAGAGATATTTAAACTGTCTGGAGGGAAGTACATTGCCCCTCAATTGATTGAAAATAAATTGAAAGAGTCGGTATTGATCGAGCAGGCTTGTGTCATTGGCAATCATGAAAAATTTGCCAGTGCCCTCATCTCACCAAATTTCGTCTACCTGCACGAATGTTGTCCGGAGAATAAAATCCTGTTCAAAGACAACGCAGATCTGATCACGCAACCAAGGGTCATTGAGATGATTCAAGCCGAAGTAAGGGAGGTCAACAAGACATTGGGCCTGCACGAGGAGATCAAGCGATTCAGGTTGGTTTCAGACTCCTGGTCAGCCCAGAGTGGTGAGCTCTCGCAAACCCTGAAGCTGAAGCGAAAAGTGATTGAGGAGAAGTACAGCGATCTGATCGAAGAAATTTTTGCCTCCTCCAGAGAGGATTGATTCGAAAAAGTATAATTTTGACCAGTTATTCATCGGAATTTTACTTTTCGAAATTTATCGTTGGTTCTTTTATGGATAAAATCTTAATAACTGGGGCTACAGGTAATATTGGACTTTCAACTGTTCGCTATCTGCTTGACCAGAAAGAACAAAACTACCAGGTAATTGCTGCTGTCAGAAATCTCAATCATCCGGATATCAGCGGAATGAACAAAGATGGGATCGAAAAGACTCAGCTGGTTAAGTTTGAGTTTGACGAACCTGCAACATACAAGGCAGCCTTGAAGGGAGTTACCAAATTGTTGCTGATCCGGCCGAATCAGGTTTCAGATGTCTCCAGGCATATCTTTCCATTTTTGGACCAGGTCGAAAAATCGGAGGTAAAGCACATCGTTTTTGTTTCGATTGTTGGTGCCGAACGCAACCGGGTTTTTGCCAACCATCGGATTGAAACCCATCTGAAGAAGATGAAAATTCCCCATACCATCGTTCGTCCCTCCCTCTACATGCAAAACCTTGTAACCTTGCATGGAGCTGAGATTCGGCTGCACGACCATCTCTATATTCCTGCGGGTGCAGGAATGGTAAATTACATTGACGGAAGAGATGTAGCGCAGGTGGCGGCTGAACTGCTCACAAAGCCCGGTCACGAAGGGAAAGAGTATGAAATTACTGGTCCGGAGCCAATGGATTTCTACAAAATTGCAGGAATTTTTACCAGGGAGCTGGGTCGGGAGATCAAATATGCCAGGCCACTCACCATCCGGTTCATCCGGCAGAAAATGGGGGAGAAGAAACATTTGCCCTTTATCGTTACCCTTTCCCTCCTTTACGGAGCAGCAAGAAATGGGAAAATGGGTCATACATCAACCGTATTCAAAGAAATAACTGGTTCGGATCCAAGAAGTTTGGCGGATTTTGTCCATGAATACAGGAAAGTATGGGAAAAGTAATGGTGAATACCTGTAAAAATATCAAGGAAACTTTGGCTGGAAAGATTTATTAATTATCTTTGCACCGCAATTAAATAAGGTGCCATAGCTCAGTTGGTAGAGCAACGGACTGAAAATCCGTGTGTCCCTAGTTCGATTCTTGGTGGCACCACGAAAGGGTAAAGAGCAATCTTTACCCTTTCTCTTTTTTGCCTATCTTTGCCGACCTGATTGTTTCGAATGGAATATACATCAATGACTTTATCCAACGGGATCAGGCTGATTCATCTGTCAGTCGACTCACCTGTGGCCCACTGCGGGGTGCTGATCAATACCGGTTCAAGGGATGAAACTCCCGCTGAGCAGGGAATGGCACACTTCATAGAGCATACCATATTCAAGGGTACCACCAAGCGAAAAGCCTACCATATCATCAGCAGACTGGAAGATGTGGGAGGGGAGATGAATGCCTATACCTCCAAGGAGGAGACTGCCATCCATGCCTCTTTTCTATGCGAATATTACGAGCGCACCATTGAGCTTTTCAGTGATATTTTGATTGACAGCACCTTCCCTGAAAAGGAGCTGAAAAAGGAGCAGGAGGTAATTGTAGATGAAATCAACTCCTACAACGATACCCCGGCGGAACTGATTTTTGATGAATTTGAAGAGCTGATTTACGAAGGACACCCGATGGGGAGAAGCATCCTAGGTACCCCCGAACTGGTCAGGAGTTTTCAGGCTACCGACATCCGGCGCTTCATTGCCGCCAATTACCATACAGACCAGATGGTCATCTGCTCGGTTGGAAATATACCTGCCAGGAAATTTTTCCACCTGGCAGCCCGCTATTTCGAGCGGCTCTCCTCCAATTACCGCAAAGAATTGCGTACACGCTTCACCGCCTACCATCCCAAACAGCGTGTGGTAGAGAAGGGTACTTTTCAGGCTCATTGCATCATGGGGGGTGAAGCATTTGATGTTTACCATCCCGACAGGTTACCGCTTGTGCTACTGAACAGTATACTGGGGGGGCAGTCGGGGAATTCACGGTTGAACCTGAGCCTGCGCGAAAGAAACGGAATTGCTTATAACCTCGAGTCCAATTACCAGGCATTTTCGGATACAGGATTGCTCAGCATTTATTGTGGTACCGACGATATTTTAATGCCCAAAGCCATCGAGTTGATACATAAAGAATTGCGGAAACTGCGCGATGTGAGCCTTACACCCATCGGCCTGCATACGGCCCAGCGCCAGCTTAAAGGACAACTTGCAATATCCCTCGAATCGCACCAGAATGAAATGCTCAGCATGGGTAAAAATATATTGGTTTATGGTAAAGTTGATCCGGTAGAAGAAATCTACAGGAAGATCGATGCTATCACATCATCAGGTCTG
>CAZVTL010000238.1:0-6080 GCA_964630075.1 uncultured Tangfeifania sp. | reverse complement strand
AATGGTCACATTGCTTTCAATGATCCGCCCGCTGATTTTGAAACCCATGAACCATATATTGTGGTAGAGCTGGATGAGCGCTGCAAATTGCAGCAAGTCAATGAAGGTTGGTTTCCTTCGCTTGAGGCGGTGCCAAGGAGGGCCATTTCGATGAGTGTCCATCAGATCATGAAGTGCAGGATCATCATCTCCGCTGTCCCTCATCTGGTAAAATCCGAAGCAATAGCGATGACAATGCTCAATGATCTCACCAACCTGGTGCCGGCGACCATGTTGAAGCAGCATCCTGACTGGCATCTTTTTTTGGATGTTCATTCCGCCGCCAAAATCGTAAAGTTATGACTTTCTCGCTGGAAGCAATTCACTATGAGACTCTTCATCCCGTTAGGATTGAAGTGGAGAACGGAATTATTTCGGCGGTCAGTGAATTGGACAAGACTGGTTCGTCAGCACCAATATTCTTGGTAGCTCCCGGCTTGATTGACAACCAGGTAAACGGTTACGCAGGTGTCGATTTTTCAGGGGAAGAGCTCCGGGTGGAGGATATCCTGAAAGCTACCATCTCCATGTGGAAAACTGGAGTCACTACCTATCTTCCGACTTTGGTTACCAATACTCCGCATAATCTGATTCGCAACTTCAGGGTACTGGCAGATGCCCTGTCAGATGCATCTGTTCAGCAATCTGTTCCCGGATTTCACCTGGAGGGTCCATGGCTTTCCAAACTTGCTGGGTTCAGGGGATGCCATAGGGAAGATCAGCTCTCATTGCCCGATTTGGCAGCGATGATAGCTTACCAGGAAGCTGCAAAAGGGAAAATCTTGCAACTCACCATCGCTCCTGAATTGGAGGGGGCAATGGAGATGATCCGCCATTGTAAATCGAACGGGATGATGGTTGCGATGGGGCACTCCGATGCTGGAAGTTCGCTTATTCGCAGAGCTTGTGACGAAGGATTAACACTTTCTACGCATCTGGGGAATGGTTGTGCCAACATGATCCACCGCCACAACAATCCTATTTGGCCGCAATTGGCTTATGACCAACTGATCCCTACCGTGATAGCCGACGGCCATCACTTGACTCCTGAGGAGCTGATGGTCTTCCTGAAAGTGAAGGGTGCTGAACGATTGATTCTAACTTCCGATATTACTTATCTTGCCGGTATGCCTGCCGGAAGGTACCATTTTGCAGGGGCTCCGGTGGTTCTGACAGAAGATGGAATGCTGAAAAGTGCTGACCAGGATCTCCTTGCCGGGGCTTCGTTGCCGCTTTTGAAGGGTGTTGAAAACATGAATAGTTTTACGGGCTGTACACTGGGGGAGGCGATCAACATGGCATCCGGGAATGTGGCAAGGGTTTTCGGATGGGTGGATCGCGGAGCACTGCTTCCAGGTAGACGGGCGGATTTGGTATTGTTGGCATCTGAAGCTGGACATTTAACTGTTCAAAAAACATTCATATCCGGGAAGTTGGTATTTGAGGAATAATTATTACGAATTACGAATTAGTTCTTTTATTCGTCCTTGGAGGTTTTGAATTTTCATGTTGATTTGATACAAGCTATTTATTTTCAACCAACTATACTATGGCTATCATTGATTTTGTGATTTTGTTTGGTTACTTGCTGACCATTACCCTGTTCGGATTGTGGATCTCCAGAAGGATTAAAACCAGTGACAACTACTTCAGGGGAGAGCGCAAATTCAGCTGGTGGATCATGATGGGACAGGCATTTGGTACCGGAACACATGCTGAGATGCCCGTTGCGCAAGCTGGTGCTGTTTTTACCCATGGTTTTGCCACCATCTGGTATCAGTGGAAGAATATGCTGATTACTCCATTTTATTGGCTGATCGCACCCTTTTATCGCCGCAGTGAAAGGACCACCATCGGTGAGATCATTGAAGATCGTTATGGACGAAATTTGGGGGTGATCTATTCAATTTTTGCGGTGGCTTTCTTTGTATTCAACATGGGAGCCATGTTACAGGGGGCAGCCAAGGTGATTTCTATTGCCAGTGGTGACCTGATCTCCCCCAATGGTGTTGTGCTGGCAATGACTGCTGCTTTTATGATTTACAGTTTTGCGGGAGGACTTGTTTCGGCTGCCTATACCGATTTTATCCAGTCTTTTTTAATTATTCTGCTCTCCATGATGCTGATTCCACTGGGATTGAAGGAGGTAAACGGATTTACAGGAATGAAGCAGGTTTTGCCTGACCATTTTTTTGAACTTTTCAATGCCCACAGCGGGATCACTGCATTTACCCTTGCGATGCTAACGTTGAATGGCATTGTAGGTATTACGGCTCAACCGCACATGATTTCCATGTGTGCCACTGGTCATTCCGAGCGGTCAGGTAGAATTGGACAGACTTTTGGATCGATGGTGAAAAGGTTGGTAACCATTGGCTGGGCCTTGACAGGGCTGGTAGTAGCTGCCCTGGTAATAAAAAACAATGTCACGCTGAAGGATCCTGAAATGGCCTTCGGTTATGGTAGCAGAATGTTGCTCGGTCCCGGACTTACCGGTCTGATGCTGGCCGCAATAGTAGCTGCCAACATGTCGGCTTGTTCCAATTTTATGGTCAACATTGGAGCCTTGTTCACGCAGAATTTCTACAAAAGATATGTAAATCAGAATGCTACTGACAAGAAACTGTTAAAGATGGGTCGGATCTCCGGATTGATGCTCTCTTTGATGGCAGTAGTATTTGCCTTAAGTATCAAAAATGTATTGCATGCGTTCCTTTTTACCGAAACTTTTTCTGCCTTTATGGGGATCATGTTCCTGGGGGGTATAATTTGGAAGAGAGCCAACCGGTATGGTGCTTTTGCTTCCATTCTTGTATCGATAACCACTTATTATGTTGTCAACTTTTATTTTACCAATCAACTAACCTTGGTTTACAAATGGACACCTACCCCTTTCGCCTGGTCAATGGGGTTGGGTTTCGCTGCTTTTTTTCTGGTGAGTAAACTGACTAAGCCGGAAAAGCAGGAGAAAATGGAAAGTTTTTTCGACAACATGCGGCGTAAATCGGATGCCAGTGAACTTGGTCCTGACGGGAAAAAGCCTTTGGCAGAGCTGACCGGTGATGATCTCCTGTTACTGGATCTTCCGGGTTGGACCAGGAAGTCTCGTTGGCACAATTTCTTTTTCCGCTACCGTGAAGACCTTATCGGATTCGCACTCGGCTGGTTGACAGTGGGTCTGCTAATGGTGCTGGCGTGGGGGATCCTTCAGATAGGATGAAGAAGTGCCTAAAGTGACTAGAGTGAGCTAAAGTGACTAAAGTACTTACGCCACAAGCATGATTGGTTCCAATGTTGGGAGTCCATAACTCTAGGCACTCTAGGCACTTTAGTTCACTCTAGTTCACTTTTTTATATGGGGATACCTGGCATTTCCCTTCGCTGCAAACCACAATATCCGGTTGAATAAATCCTCGTCTCCATCATCAATCCCGTCAAATTGTGGTTCCATGCTTCTTTTTGCATAGTGGAGGGCTCTCCCTTTCAGTGCGCTAAGATTGGGATTCATCTCATCCAGCGGAATTTCATTTTTCAAAGCGTTGTAAGGGGTAAAGTCGGGCTGTGTGGTGAAACAGTCGAACATTGGCATGGCAGTAGCATCCATAATATTCATTGGGGGAATACCCAGAATCTGTTCGATTGTTCTCACCATCGAAACCTGGTTGTAGTTGGTATGAACTACACCACCGGTTTTGGTATAGGGGCTGATGATCATCCCAACAGTGCGGTAAGCAGAGACATGGTCCCAGCCATCCTGCGAGTCATCTTCCACGACAAAAATGGCGGTATTCTTCCAAAATTTACTTTTTGAGAGTGCCTCTACCACTTTTGCGAGGGCGAGGTCGTTGTCAGCTACCATTGCACGGGGAGTGGGCAAACCCGGACGGGTACCGGCGGTATGGTCATTGGAGAGTGCCATCAGCATCAATTCAGGCAACTGATCGCCTTCCATATTTTCAAATTGTTTAAGCTCTTCGATGAAAATGTCTGCCCGTTGCACATCTGAGACCAAATGGTTGTCTGAGGAAGGAAAGGTTTGGCTAAGGATGGCCTCAACAGGTTTGATGGTAGTCACATTTTTGAATTCCAATTTTTTATTGTTCAGATAATCCTTGTAGATGGTGCTCCAAGTTTGCCCCTTGGCAAATTCACATTCGCAGGCTTCACCATAGATCTTTACGGATTTTCCATGTGCAAGGGCATTGTCCCAGATAAAACCTGTGGGAGAGTATACCAGTGCATCGTATTGCACATGGGGATAACTACGGTACCAGGCCCTGACTGATTTTTCGACGTAATCGGTCACAATGGAAGCATCCGTCCATTGATGGCCTTCGGCTGAACATTTACCGGAAGCATAAAAATTGTCGAGTAAAATGTACTGGTCACTCAATTGGTGGGTATTGGGTGTAATTTTTTTGCCATAAACAGTCAGGGATGAATCTCCGTCTCCTTTTTTCATGTCACCCAGAACCTGGTCGTAAGTCCTGTTCTCTTTGATCACATAAAGTATGTGCTTGATGAAGGAGGGTTCCCCAACTCTTTCGGGAACAGGTACCGGTTTGATATGCTCTCTTGGAAGTTTGGCAGTCAGGTCCAGTCTGAATTGCATATTGGAAGCCTCTACCCTTTTGGTATAGGCCTTTAGATCATTGTCTCCGGGAATTTTTATGATGGAAATCGAGGCCATCTCTTTGTGAGAGTTGTATTTGGGTTTGGAGGATCCTTCGGTATAGAAGGGAATTCCTGCACCGGCCGCTTCAATATTGGCTACATAAATCCAACCATCTTTCGAAACAGCAGTAGCTCCAGGGTATGCACTAGTAGGGATAAAACCCTGGATTGTACTCTGCTTTGCCACAGATCCAGTTGCAGCATTTTTCCCAAGTGCAACGACTGCCAGCGCATTGTCCATCCCATTGCAAACATAGAGCGTTTGGTTGTCGGTCGAAATGGCGAGCCCATTGGGCGAATCGCCCCAATACTTGTTTGCCTCACCATTTAACCTGACTGAGATAGTTTCAGTCACTGCATCGGTAGCCGTTGAAATAGCATTTACATGGTCACTGTTGGCATTGGATACATATACAAATTTTTGGTCTGAACCTGTGATGATATCGTTGGGGTGTAAACCTACCTTAATCTCCTTCAAAACCTTTCCTGTTGCTGGATCCAGTACTGAGACGGTTCCTTCGCGGGTGGCACCATTTATTTCATTTACCTTGGCATTCCCCCAGGGAACTCCCGCAACATTGGGGTCATTGGCAGTTGGTTGACCGCCTGCCCAGTTGGAAACATAGATCTTTCCATTGGCCATTGTTATTCCAAATGGAGCGACCCCAACAATTGTTGACCAGATTGTTTCCTTGCTGTCAGGGTTGATCTTAACCACCTTGTTGTTTCCATTTAATACAACGTAGAGGGCGGGTTTACCCAATTCATTCAGGTAGAATACTTCGTTGACAAGTGCGGTTGCGGCAGGTGCTTCTGTGGCAAAGGAAATCATTTCAGTCGATCCAAATTTCCCATTGCTTAGATTGGCTTTGATGACCACCGAATTATCTTTGGCCATGGCACCCCAGAATAGCTGGCTTAATTCTCCCTCCTGTCTCCAGCATATTCCTGAAAAAGTATTGCTCTTAATCTGATTTTTAAAATGGTCGCTCAATTGAAGGGTTGAGACTATTTTATGGTCCGAGGTTGAAACGATGACCACGTCAAAACGTCCTTCCACGGCTAGCCATTTTCCATCCGGAGAGATGGCTACATCGAGTGCATGGTTTTCCAGATTTTTGTTTCCAAAGAAGAGCTGGGTTCCGGCCGGATCTACCCAGCGGTTGTAAGGCAGTAGTACAGGAACCTGATCAGGGGACAAGGTCTTGCTGTCATAGCTGCTTCGAAAGCTTTCCTGACCTTTGGTGCCTTTCGATTGCTGGGCAATTATGGAGAAGGATATTGTCAGCAAGAAGAGGGAGAGTAAAATTGATTTCATACGTAAATAACAGTATTAATTTGTTGATAATTAGAACGTACGTATGGAA
>CAZVTL010000237.1:0-6107 GCA_964630075.1 uncultured Tangfeifania sp. | reverse complement strand
CCGCATTACAAAGAAGCCATTTATGGCACAGACCAGGTGGAGGGTGCCAAATGTATATCACGTGATTTGATCTATGATGAAGAAATTGCTTCCCTGAAAAGTGCAGAAACCCTCATGTACCGTCTTGGAGAGGGAGGTATCAATGCAGAAAGATTCTCCCGTACCTTTGCCCAGGGCCTGATCGCAAGGATGGCGCTGCACGCCGGCGGTTACGGCTTGCGCCGGACTGATTTTGATTATGGAACCGTCACTTTCACCCAATTGGGTAGCGTACAATGGAATGCCAAATATGTCCGCCGCACCGATTACAAAAAGTATTACGACATCGCCAAAACCTATCTGGATGCCTGCCTTGCCAATTCCGGTACCGCCACCCTCATCACAACGGACAATCGCGGAGCTGGATTTGACAATCCTTTTCAGCGCAACTTCCAGTACAATATGGACCTTCAGGTAAGTCCGGAATCACTCTTTGAAATAGCAGAAACACAAGCCCAGTTCTCAGAGCGACCCTATGCTTTTGGTCGTCCCTCAGATGGTGGTGGTAGCAATGCCTACCCTTGCAAAAGCTATGGACAGAGCCGTATGTATCCTGCATTCTACTATGGTGATTATGATCCGAAAGATATTCGTCGTGATGTAACTACTACGGTAACCTCCAATTCAGGAGCCTGCGTAGAGAAAATTATCTCTTTTGTGCCCGGTTCACGTACCAACGGTGGATTGTCCAGCAACAAATGGGATGAAAGCAGGATGGCCAAACCCTATACCACAGCCCAGCGGATGTCTGGTGTCAACTGGCCCATCATGAGAATGGCGGATGTCGTCCTGATGATGGCAGAAGTCTCGGCTGAACTGGGCGATGATGCAAGAGCAAAGACCGAACTTACCAAAGTCAGGAGCCGTGCATTCTTCCCTGTGGACAGGACAGACAAAGTTACCAACTACATTGCCGGTTTGTCAGGTGAAACCCTGAAAGAGGCAATTCAACAGGAACGTAAGCTGGAATTCGCCGGTGAGGGACTTCGCAGGTATGACCTGATCCGCACTGGTAAAATGCCTGAGAAGATCAAACAGGTGAGAGATCTGCAGATCGCGATGGTAAATGGTTTAAAATCAAAAGGATTCTATACTTTCCCCAATGGTAATACCATCTCCAGTTTTATCTGGGTCAAGAATGTCAACATGAATGATCTCGGTGTAGCAAAAATGCTGACAACCCAATGTCTGGTTAGTGAAACAGATCCGACCTATCCAGTTAGATTCCCAAGCTGGCGCGGCCAATGTGATTTGTGGTCTTCATCAGGATTCACCAACCTTACTGGTACCCGTAATCTGGCTATTCAGGGTTTATTCAAATACATTGATCCCGCTAGTGCAGAGGCCAAAGCTCTGGAAGCTGCCGGATACAAAAAGACTGCCTGGGGCTCTAACATTGTTGCAAATGAAGCCCAGTATACCACCAATATTTTCAAGGGATATACCGATGCCTATTATGCAGCAGGCACACCTCCGCGTTATTTATTTGCAATGCCATCTGAAACAATCTCTAAATCAAAGGGTTTGATCACAAATGGTTACGGATTCCCTCAACAGTAAGTTGAAGTTGTAGTAGTTAGCTTGAAGTAGTAACCCGTCCAATTGCGGACGGGTTATTTTTCTTGTAGCCTGAAAATCATTTAAGTTATTCAAAATGATGATCTTGAAACTGATTTTGATTTTTCTTGTTTGCTCTATCATACCATCTGTTGCGCAGGTATCACGTGATTCATCACCCTCATCACAGACGAAAGGTATCGTCTGGTCGGTCGATGATTTAATCTCAAAGAAAGCAATCGGCATCAGAATAGCCGGAATGCCGAAATCTGTGGACTGTAAATATGGAAAGGCAGTTTTGTTCAATGGTTCAACGGATGGCATTTTTTTGGACCAGATGCCACTGGCAGCCATGGATCAATTCACCATTGAAATGATCCTGTGCCCCTACAGCGGGGGCAACTTCGAACAACGGTTCTTCCATTGCGGGGCGGTAAAAGATTCCCGTGTATTGCTTGAACTGAGGTCTACCCCTGCCGGGTGGTATTTCGATGCCTTTGTAAAATCCGGACTTCAGCAGAAAACATTGATAGAACCAACGCTGCTTCACCCTTTGGATCAATATGCCCATGTAGCATTTGCAGTTAAAGATGGGTATCAGGCAACCTATATCAATGGGAAAAAAGAGTTGGAAAGTAGCATCGGATTCGCCCCGTTCACGGGAGGAATAACCTCCATCGGTGTAAGACAAAATGAGCAATCATGGTTCAGGGGGGAGATACATAAAATTAGAATTTCTCCGGAGGTATTGACACCAGATCAGTTTTTAAAGTATTAATTTTATACACCCTGCAAATTGCCCCACAGGAGTGGTTTCAGGTAGTTTCTGCTTTGACGGACAAGGTATTGTTGTACAAATAGAATCAATTATAATTCAATCATGAGAAAATTCGGACATGCGCTTTTTGTGTTAACTCTGGTAGTTGTTACCAATCTTCAGCTACTGGCCCAACCCCAAAACGGCGCGACTGTGCAAAATGTCAGGCAAACCATGTTGCGTGCTACACAGTTTATGCTGGAGAAAGTGAGCTACAACGGGGGTTATGTATGGTATTACCTTCCCGATTTCTCCCGGCAATGGGGCGAAATGGAGGCTTACAAAACCATGATCTGGTTGCAGCATCCCGGAACTGTCAGCATGGGACACCTTTTTTTGGATGCCTACAGGGCAACAGGCGATGAATATTATTACCAGGCTGCAGCCAAAGCTGCCGCAGCTGTGATTTGGGGCCAGAGCCACGAAGGAGGCTGGAATTACATCGTCGATTTTGCAGGTGACAGATCACTCAAACATTGGTATAGCACCATTGGAAAAAACGGCTGGCGACTGGAGGAGTTCCAGCACTATTACGGCAATTCTACCTTCGACGACGACATCACCTCCGATGCCGCCCGTTTCCTGCTAAGAATGTACCTCGAAAAGATGGATCCCTCCTTCAAACCGTCGCTTGACAAGGCCATCGAATTTATTCTGAAGAGTCAGTACCCTACCGGAGGATGGCCGCAGCGATACCCCTTGAAATATGATTTTAACAAGGCAGGACATCCTGATTATACCTCTTACTATACCTTTAACGATGATGTGATTTGGGAAAATGTCCATTTTCTGATTCAATGCTACCTCTCCCTGGGGCAAGAGCGTTTTCTGGATCCAATTCAACGCGGAATGAGTTTTTACCTGATTTCACAAGATCCTTGTGGTGCATGGGGACAGCAACTGAACATGAAAATGGAGACTGCCGGTGCCAGAACCTATGAGCCAACTGCCTTTCTGCCTTCTGCTACTTTCGAAAATGCCATGCTGCTGATGAAGTTCTACCGCTACACCGGAGATCGGAAATTTCTGACTCCGATCCCCAAAGCGATCAAATGGCTGGAATCGACCAAACTCCCTGCCGGCGAGGCTGAAGGTTGGCGCACCCACCCCACATTCGTGGAACTTGGTACCAACAAGGCAATTTATGTGCACAGAAAGGGCTCCAATGTGAAATTTGGAAGCTATTACACAAATTACAACAGCGAAAACCTGCTGGCTCATTACGGCGGAAAGTGCCGCATCCCACTCGATGAATTAAAAGAGGCATACAAACGGGCCGAATCACTGCCGGCTGAAGAGGCGACAAAAGATTCCCCGCTTAAAATGGATCAATTTACTGGGCAAGGAACCCCCCAGAACTATTACGACCTTAACAGGAATGCCTTTTCAGGCAGTGCCAGCGAATCAGTAGTCAAGGGAATCATCTCGGCAATGGATCAGGATGGCCGGTGGCTGGCCAAACATGCCTCCATCAGCCACCCTTATGCCGGTGAGGGTAAAAAGCAGGAGTTAACTACGGAGTTTGCCTCCACCAACGTTGGGGACGAAACAGATACCTCACCCTACCGGGATCCCTCTGAACAGGATTATATCTCTACCGGGGAATACATTAAAAATATGAATTTGCTGATCAGTTATCTGAAGGAGATGAAGGGTATTTCATCTACATCCAAATAAAGTGTATAACAGTTGAAAACAAACCAGATAATTTTCAAATGCGAACGATGAAAAAATATTTTGGACTTCGTTGGATGGTACTGATAGCCGGAATTCTGATTGCTGTAGGCCCTGCAGTTGGCCAGGGAAAAATTAAAACCACTTCAGATAAATACTTCCAGAACCCCATTATGGGTGGTGATTATCCTGATCCCTCGGTATTGAGGGTCGGTAACGATTATTACATCACCCACTCCTCCTTCGAATATTACCCCGGATTGATGGTGTGGCACTCAACCGACCTGGTTCACTGGAAGCGCATTGGCTTTGCACTCAACAAATATGTCGGTTCTGTATGGGCTCCAGACCTGATTAAATATGGGGATAAATATTACATCTATTTTCCGGCAGGAAGGAAGAACTGGGTGGTAACCGCCGATACACCGGCAGGTCCCTGGTCTGATCCTGTCGACCTCAACTTGCAGGGCTTTATTGATCCGGGCCACGCGGTGGATGCAGAGGGAAACCGATACCTCTACCTCTCAGGTGGCTCTACGGTTAAATTGGCCAAAGACGGACTTTCTATCCTCGGCGAACCCATTCGTAACTACGCCGGCTGGCAGTTCCCGAAGGAGTGGAGTACGGAGTGTTTCTGTTTGGAGTCTCCTAAATCTACCGTAAGGAATGGCTATTTTTACCAGACTGTTGCACAGGGTGGAACTGCCGGTCCAGCCACTGCCCACATGGTAGTCTCGGCACGGTCGAAATCTCCTTTCGGTCCCTGGGAAAACTCACCACACAACCCCATTGTTCATACTGCCGACCGGAGCGAACAGTGGTGGTGTCAGGGTCATGGAACCCTGGTGGATGATGTGGACGGTAATTGGTGGATCGTCTACCACAGTTACGAGAAGTACTTCCAGACCCTGGGACGCCAAACACTGATGCTGCCGGTCGAATGGACCAAGGATCACTGGTTCAGGGTGCCGGAAGGGGTGAAAAGCAGTGGACCCATAACCAGGCCCGCCGGCACATCCAATGCAGCAGCAGATCAACTTTTAGATGATTTTTCGGGAAGTGTGCTGGGACTGCAGTGGCAATTTTTCAAAAATTATCTTCCCGGTAGGTTTGAACTGAAAAATGGAGAATTGCATCTGAAGGCAATGGGAGATTCATTTACGAACAGTTCACCATTACTCGTAAATTCAGCCGACCGCAAATATGAATTCCAGGTTGAATACACCATTGACCCGGGTGTTACGGCTGGATTGTGCCTATTTTACGATGAACAGGCGAATCTTCGTATTTCGGTCGATTCCAACCAGTTTACCATTCTCAATCAGCAAAAATCGAAAATAAGGGCAAAGAATGAATTTGGCAACCATGGCTATTTACGTATTTTGAACGATGAGAATGAAATCAGTTTCTACTATGGGAATGATGGCAAGACCTGGAATCGTCTGGAACGCAGCATTGATGCTACAGGGTTTAACCACAACGTTTTCGGAGGGTTTATGAGCCTGCGGGCCGGGTTGTTCGCATTTGGTGAAGGTACTGTGAGATTTGATAATTTTGTTTACCGGAAATTGCCATGAGAAATCTTCTTTCCCTCATTTTCACTGCAGTCATGTATGTTCTTATGGTCTCAATCTGTTTTGGACAGACCCCCAACAACGCCCTTCCATGGAGGTTGAATACAGCCTACAATGCTTACCTGTTGAGGGAAGTCCACCAGCAATATGCCGATCGCCAGACGGAGCTGACCAAAGCACTTCAGTCGAAAAACGACATGATGCTGCACAAGGAATCGTTAAAGGATCGTTACCGAAAGATCATGGGAGAGCTTCCTCCAAAGTATCCACTAAAATCAAGGGTACTGAAATCCTCCTCCCAAAAGGGCTTCATTGTAGAGAAAATAATATTTGAGAGTCTGCCGAAAAGGTATGTTACCGCCAACCTGTATCTCCCGGTAGGGAAGGGCCCTTTCCCTGCTGTACTGGAATTGTGCGGACATGGACTTGGAGGGAAAATCGGAGCT
>CAZVTL010000236.1:0-6135 GCA_964630075.1 uncultured Tangfeifania sp. | reverse complement strand
CAACGCTTCAGAGGGGTTTTTTGCCATCCAGGATGATCCCTCCTCCCCTGATATGTTGCTGATGCTCGATTACGGGATCTTTTATGAGTTTATTCCATTGAATGAGGTTGGGAATGAAAACCCAACCGCACTGCCCGTTTGGGAAGTTGAAACGGGGATCAACTATGCGATTGTCATATCAACCAACGGAGGTCTTTGGCGTTACATGATCGGAGATACGGTGATGTTTACCGCTAAAAACCCCTACAAACTGAGAATTACCGGTCGTACCAAACAGTTTATCAATGCTTTTGGGGAGGAAATAATTGTCGACAATGCCGAACAGGCCTTGAAAGCTGCTTGTAGTGCCACTGGAGCCATCATCACAGAGTATACGGCAGGGCCCATCTTCATGAGCGACACCGCCAAAAAGGGATCACACGAATGGCTAATCGAATTCGAAAAAGTACCCGATAACCTGGAACTTTTCACCAATACACTGGACAGCAGATTACAGGAACTTAATTCTGATTATGAGGCAAAAAGGTTTAAAAGTGTAACCCTCGACAGACCAAAGGTTGTAGTGGCAGCAAAAGGCACTTTTCTTCAGTGGATGCGGGAGAAAGGGAAAGTGGGCGGACAGCACAAAGTGCCCCGACTCTCTAATAACCGGGAGTTTCTGGATGAGCTGCTGAAAATTAATGTGTAAATTGGAAAATGTGAAAATGTGGAAATTGGCATTCAACACTGTTCAACAAGAAAAAAACGTATAAAATAAAAGCCATTCATGAAAAAAGAACCTACAAACATGCACATCGCCATTGCCGGAAACATTGGTGCAGGAAAGACTACACTCACCCGGCTGCTGGCCAAGCATTACGGATGGGAAGCACATTATGAAGATGCAGACAACAATCCCTACCTGGATGATTTTTACCATGATATGCTTCGTTGGTCGTTCAATTTGCAGGTCTATTTCTTGAATTCAAGGTTTACCCAGGTGCTCGATTTCAGGGACAGTGGCAAGACAGTCATCCAGGACCGCACGATCTACGAAGATGCCGAAATATTCGCACCCAACCTGCATGAGATGGGGTTGATGAGCTCCCGCGATTTTTCCAACTACCACAAGCTTTTTACCCTTATGGGGAGATTGATCAAGGCTCCAACACTGATGATCTATCTTCGGGCTACCGTTCCAACCCTGGTGAACAACATCCAGAAGCGGGGCCGTGATTACGAAAACAGTATCAGATTGGATTACCTCAGTCAGTTGAACCAGCGCTATGAAGCGTGGGCTACCCGCTACACCCTGGGCAAAATGCTGATCATCAATGTCGACAACCTTAATTTTGAAGAGAATCAGGAGGACCTCAGCAAGATCATCGACCGGATCAATGCCCAGATCCATGGTCTTTTTTAGCAGATGAAATTAGGTCATAGCATGACGATTGTTAGGTATTGATTGAAAATTGAATCGTAATTTTCAACGCTAATAAACTAAACAAGGATTATGACCAGAATGCAATATTTTAATTACGGTGAAGATCAGCTAACCACCGGGTTGGCACTTCAGATAGCCTCCGGGAAAATTGCCGGAAGAATCACCGCCACTGCAGCTTCTGTCATTGAAAAAAGCAGGCTGAGGGTGGATGAGATCGTGGCCGATCACCAGCATGTTTATGGCATAAATACCGGTTTTGGTCCGCTGTGTACCACCATCATCTCTGAAAAGGATACCAAAACGCTTCAGTACAATATTCTGAAAAGCCACAGTGTTGGGGTAGGCGACCCGATTGATGCTGAGATCGCCAAATTGATGATGGTACTCAAGGTGCATGCCCTCTCCATGGGCTATTCAGGCATTGCGCTCTCTACCCTGGAACGCATCATCTGGCACATTGACCAAAACATCATTCCTGTGGTTCCGTCTCAGGGATCTGTTGGCGCCTCGGGTGACCTGGCTCCCTTGTCCCATCTTTTTTTGCCATTGATTGGATTGGGGCAGGTTTATTTCAAGGGTGTAAGGCAGGATACAGGCAAAGTACTTCAAAAATTTGGATTGGGACCTGTTGAACTTGGCGCCAAAGAGGGTCTGGCACTCATCAATGGTACACAGTTTATTGCTGCTCATGCAATCAAAGTGGTGGAGCGGTTTCAGAACTGCCTCGACAACGCCGACCTGATTGCAGCCATGAACCTGGAGGCCATGCTGGGCTCCGTCAAGACTTTTACGGCAGAGCTTCACCAGCTTCGTGCCTACCGGGGAACGATCTATGTGGCCGAAAGGATGCGAACATTGCTGGCAGATTCGGAAATGGTCCATTCCCACCAAAATTGCACCAGGGTTCAGGATCCCTATTCGCTCAGGTGCATTCCACAAGTGCATGGCGCTTCCAGGAATGCATTTCTTCATCTGAAAGAGCTGCTGCACATTGAACTCAACTCTGTTACCGACAATCCCATCCTGCTAAGGGATGGCAGCTCCATCTCCGGTGGGAATTTTCATGGCCAACCACTGGCCATGCCACTGGACTATGCGGCCGTCGCGGTGGCCGAGCTGGGCAACATAGCCGACAGGCGGATCTACCTCTCGCTGAAAGACACCATTCCGGGCCTTCCGAAACTGCTGATGCGCGAAACCGGATTGAATTCAGGATTCATGATTCCCCAGTATACGACAGCGGCCCTGGTCAGTGAGAACAAGACTTTCTGTTTTCCCGCCTCAGCGGATAGCATTCCCACTTCCCTTGGTCAGGAAGACCACGTCAGCATGGGATCCATCAGTGCCCGCAAGTGTCTGATGATCATCGACAACCTGGAAAAAATTCAGGGCATTGAACTATTTTGTGCGGCACAGGGTTTTGATTTCAGAAAACCCCTGAAATCGGGTGTGATCCTGGAGGCGTGCCACGATCTGGTTCGTGAACAAATACCCTTTGCCGAATCTGATCATGTGATGTCGGAAGAGATGCAGAAGGCTATTGTCATGGTAAAAAACAGGTCACTGGTGAAGCGTTCCGGGGAGGCTGCTTCCGGACACGGTATAACTCTTAAAAATGAAACTGATGAATTTTTCGGAATTTATTGATAAATACGCTGCTCACCCCAATTACCACGCTCCAAGGGGGAACCAGCTCCATGCCAAATCCTGGCAAACAGAGGCCCCGCTGCGGATGCTGCTCAATAACCTTGACCATGAGGTAGCTGAAAACCCCGAAGAGTTGGTGGTGTATGGTGGCACCGGCCAGGCAGCCCGCAACAAGGAGGCGCTGCGCCAGATTATCAAAGAGTTGCTTGAACTCGACGAAAACCATTCATTGTTGGTGCAGTCGGGCAAAGCCGTTGGGATTGTCAGAACCCATCCGGAAGCACCACGTGTATTGATTGCCAACAGCAACCTGGTACCTGCCTGGGCCACGTGGGAACATTTCGAACGGTTAAAGCAGGACGGACTGATGATGTACGGGCAGATGACGGCAGGCAGCTGGATCTACATTGGCAGCCAGGGAATTCTGCAGGGAACCTATGAGACTTTCGTCGCCTGTGGAAAGAAATATTTCAACAACGATTTAAAGCATAAATTGCTGGTATCTGGAGGATTGGGCGGAATGGGCGGCGCCCAGCCACTGGCAGCTACGATGGCAGGTGCCACCTTCCTTGGAGTAGACATCGATCCCGAAAGGATCAAAAAAAGATTGCAAACCGGCTATATTGATCATATCTCTTACTCCTACCGGGAAGCGATTGATCTTGTTTTGAAGGCCAAAGAAAAAGGGGAGGCAATTTCAGTCGGTCTTGTGGCAGACATCGGAGATACCCTGCAAAATTTGCTTAACGATAAGATTGTCCCGGATGTATTGACCGACCAGACCTCTGCCCACGACCCGCTCCATGGTTATATCCCCAGCGGTATGTCATTGGAGGAGGCCATCCAGCTAAGAAAGGCTGATCCTGACACCTACCGGGAAAGCTCCATGAAGAGCATGGCCCGCCATGTGAATCTGATGTTGAAGTTGCAGGAACTTGGAAGCGTCACCTTCGATTATGGCAACAACCTGCGAGAAATGGCGAAACAGGGTGGAGAGCCGGATGCCTACAACTTCGATGGTTTCACCCCAAAATTTATCCGGCCGCTGTTTTGTGAAGGGAAGGGTCCCTTCCGCTGGGTTGCACTATCCGGCGATCCGGAAGATATCTATACAACAGACCGGGCGCTTATGGAGGCTTTCCCGGAAAACCTCCACATGATCAACTGGCTGAAAAAAGCCAGGGAGCGCATCTCCTTCCAGGGTTTGCCTGCCCGGATCTGCTGGCTGGGAATGGGCGAACGTGAAAAGGCCGGACTCCTCTTCAATGAACTGGTCAGATCGGGCAAAGTAAAAGCCCCTATCGTGATTGGCCGCGACCACCTTGACTGCGGCTCGGTTGCCTCTCCCAACCGTGAAACGGAGAAGATGAAAGACGGCAGCGATGCAGTATCCGACTGGCCATTGCTCAACCTGATGTCCAACACAGCGGGAGGTGCAACCTGGGTCTCCTTTCACCATGGCGGCGGAGTTGGGATGGGATATTCCCAGCATGCCGGAATGGTTGTCCTTGCGGATGGCACTGAAAGGGCCGCTGAATGCATCCGTCGGGTACTCTACAACGACCCGGCCATGGGCATCTTCAGGCACCACGACGCGGGGTATGAAGAAGCCACAGAGACACTTCATCAATTTGGGATGGAGTTCAAATAAAATGTTTGAAGGGTTTGAAAAGTTTGAAAAGTTTTTCGAGTTGGAGGGGTTTAAACTGTTTAGAACAATAATCCTTCAAACAATTTAAACATTTCAAACCCTTCAAATCTGTTATTAACTTGCTAATTATGCAATTTCCAACGATAATAATTGTGGGGCCTTTCAGACAACTTCTGACCATGGACCATTTGCCCTTGAAGGGCAGCCTGATGGATAACCAATTGGAGGTCATTGAGGAGGCCGGAATGGTAATACAAGGGGATAAGATCTTGGAGATCGGTATTTATCATGATCTTTGCTCTATATACAGCTCCTGCAATGCAGAAATTCAATTCATTGACAATGATTTGATCGCCCTTCCCGGATTGGTTGATCCTCACACCCATCTCTGCTGGGCCGGGAGTCGTGAAAAAGACTATGCCTTGCGTTTGGAGGGGAAGAGTTACTCCGAGATTGCTGAAAACGGTGGTGGAATATGGGATACGGTGACCAAAACCAGAAATGCCACGGACGAGGAGCTAAAAAGCCTGCTGAAAGGAAGGGCATCCAGACAGCTGGCGAATGGAATTACAACCTGTGAAGTAAAAAGCGGCTATGACCTGGATCTTGCTGGCGAACTTCGTTTGCTTGAAATCATCAAAGGTGTCCATATGGATCATCCCATTGACCTGGTGGCAACCTGTCTTGCGGCGCATATTAAGCCCCATGATTTCGATGGATCCTCCGGGGAGTATCTGCGTTTTTTAACCGAACGACTGCTACCGGTGATCAGGAATTCCCAGCTTGCCCATCGGATCGACATTTTCGTAGAAAAGGGAGCATTCGGGATCTCTGAAGCCCAAAAATACCTGACCAGCGCAAAGATAATGGGATTTGATCTGGTTGTTCATGGTGAGCAGTTTACTTCCGGAGGAGTATCGGTGGCAGTAAAAGTGGGAGCGGCCAGTGTCGATCATCTGGAGGTGATAAGACCCAAAGCCATTGAAAAGCTTGCAGGCTCAGAAGTCGTGGCCATTGCCTTGCCCGGAGCCTCCATTGGACTCGGTTGCCAATTTGCTCCTGCCAGGAGACTTCTGGATGCAGGCTGTTGCCTGGCAATCGGTTCCGACTGGAATCCGGGTTCTGCCCCAATGGGTGATCTCCTGTTGCAGACAGCCATCCTGGGTACTTTTGAGAAACTGACCAATGCAGAGCAGCTATCTGCGATTACCTTCCGGGCTGCACACGCATTGAAGCTACCCGACAGCGGTATTCTCAGGATGGGCAACAGAGCTGATTTTGTAGGCTTCCCCGGTAGGAATTACAAGGAAATACTCTACCATCAGGGGATGCTGAAGCCAACAATGGTATGGAAGGGAGGAAACAAAGTTGCTGCAAGTTATGAGGTAAAGTAGAAAGTTATGAGTTATAAGTT
>CAZVTL010000235.1:0-6185 GCA_964630075.1 uncultured Tangfeifania sp. | reverse complement strand
ATGGATGGGCAGGCGCCAACCAGGTGCTCTGGAACTGCAAAGTCAAGAAAGCCGCCGTTCAAAAACCCTGGGTCTCTGCCAACAACTGGTGCATCGGTCTCACGGGCGAAAAAGCTACGGGCAGGTTCAAAGATAGAATGGATGGGGAGTGGGAAGGATTGAATCAGCCCGGTCTTACACCTGTTTCCTTGTATCTTGCACAAAAAAAAGCAGGAAAAAAATAGTTCAGAACCACAACTTCACGCATTTTCTCCGTTGATATAATATCTGACTATGAACAAAAAAGTTCTCAACTTTATTTTATTTCTGTTTATATCCATCGTTGGTACTGCTAGAACAGACAGCAAAGTATATGATGTTACAAAGTTTGGGGCAATTGGGGATGGCCAGACCCTCAATACCGGCTGTATTCAAAAAACAATTGACCATTGCAGCCAACAAGGGGGAGGTACCGTCCTGGTTCCGGAGGGTATTTTTGTCAGTGGAACAATTCTTCTCAAAAGCGATGTGAACCTGATGCTTCATGAAAAAGCTACGTTGCTTGGAAGTACTGATATCTCAGACTACCAGATGATTGACGGATTTAAAGATGGTCGCGGTTCCACCATGGGTTATTGTTTTATCGGGGGATCTGATTGCAACAATTGTAGCATTTCGGGAAAAGGTACGATCAATGGAAACGGAAAACTTTTGCTTGAAAAGAATGGTCGCGGAAAACGACCCTTCCTGGTCCGCTTTGTTCGTTGTAAAAACCTCGTCGTTTCCGAAGTAACCATGACAGGTCCGGCAGCCTGGACGATGCACCTTTTTGAATGCAGGAATGCCAGGGCTGAGCAGGTGGTGATCAGGAGCCGCGGCTTGGGCAACAACGATGGCATCGACATTGATTCGTGCGACGGTGTGGTAGTCAAAGATTGTGACATCGACAGCGGGGATGATGCTGTTTGCCTCAAAACAACCGGACCCAAACCATGCCGGAACATCGAGGTGAGTGGATGCAAGCTCAATACCGGACAAGGAGCTTTCAAGATCGGTACTGAATCGTATGGGGATTTTGAAAACATTCAATTTCACCATTGCCAGATCGAAAGTACAAGAGGCATCAAAATCCATTCCGTGGATGGGGCTCATCTGAAAAATCTAAGAATTTCAGATCTCATCATTGAAAAAGCCACGGTAGCTATCATGATTCGCCTGGGTGCAAGACTAAAGACCTTCCGGGAAGGCTATCCTAAAAAAATAGCCGGATCCATGCAAAAGATCGTGATAAAAAACATAAAAGTGAACCAGGCCTCCCAGATAGGCTTGCTTATCAGCGGAATCCCGGGAAGCCGTATTGAAAACGTAAAAATTTCGAATGTCTCTGTACAGTTGTCAGGTGGAGGCAAAGCAGAAGAGGCGAAGACTATTTTGGCCGAAAACGAGGCCGACTATCCCGAAATCACCATGTTTGGAAAAACAATGCCTGCCTATGGTGTTTACATCAGGCATGCCAAAAAGGTAAATTTTGAGCAAACTATCCTGACTACAAGCAAAGAGGATGGCCGTCCGTCGTTGGTGGGCATCGATGTGCTGCAGTCCACCTTTAATGGCAGTAAAATATCGGAATACCTACCTTGAAATAAGTTTGTTTCTATCCGGCAATTGCACGCTGTTGTTTGAAAAAAATGCTGAAAAATAATTCGCTGTATGAAAAGTACTTTTCGTTTGTCTACCACATTTGGGGTCCTGCTTCTACTCCTCTCCACTACACTCCTTGCCCAAAAAGGAGACGAGGATACCGAAATGTTCAACCGTGCCAAACAGCGTGACCAGCAGGCCATCGACGAGGCTATCAACGGCTGGTGGAGTCAGTCGATGAAAACCAGCGATCAGCGCCTTGCATGGTGGCGCGATGCCCGTTTCGGCATGTTCGTCCACTGGGGTGTCTACTCCTTACCAGGAGGTGAATGGAAGGGAAAAGTGGTGAACGGCTATGCCGAGCACCTGATGCGGAAAGAGAAAATTTTCAGGGCAGAATACCTGGAGTTGGCCCACCGGTTCAATCCGGTGGAGTTCAATGCCGATGAGTGGATCCGTGCTGCCCGGAAGGCCGGGATGCGCTATTTCATTATCACCGCCAAGCACCACGACGGTTTTGCCATGTATCCCTCTGCAGTTTCGGATTTCAACCTGACGAAACAGACTCCATTCAAGCGAGACCCGATGGCTGAACTATCGGCTGCCTGCAAAAAGTACGGGGTCAAATTCGGATTTTACTACTCCCATGCCTTCGACTGGGAACATCCCGATGCCCCGGGAAACGATTGGGAATACGACAATCCCGGCGGTGACCTACTGCTCCACGGCGGGGCAAACTGGTTCGATGCGGAACCACAACGGCTGCCAAAAGCAGTCAAATACGTCAATGAAAAAGCCATTCCCCAGATCAAAGAGCTGATCAAAATGTACAATCCCGACATTTTGTGGTTCGATACCCCTCACAAAATACCGCTTTCCGAAAATATCCGCATCCTCAAGGCAATTCGCGAAACAGATCCCAATGTAGTCGTCAATGGCCGTCTGGCCCGCAGCTCTGCCGTGATGTTCGGCGATTACAAGAATACGGCCGACCGTCCTGCCGAATTTTTCCCGGTGGAAGGCGACTGGGAAGCCATTCCCACCACCAACGAATCCTATGGTTACAGCAAATTCGACCAAAGCCACAAACCTGTCTCCTTCTTTATCCAGTTATTGGCCAAATCAGTATCCCGTAACGGGAATTTACTGATGAACATCGGTCCGATGGGCAACGGCCGCATAGACACAAAAGACCTGGAAATCCTGAAAGGGATTGGAATCTGGATGACAAAAAACGGCGAAAGTATCCAGCGGGCCAGGTCATCACCGCTGCCACTACAATCTTGGGGAGTCGTAACACAGAAGGATAACAAATTGTACCTTCACGTGTTCGACTGGCCACAAAACGGAACCTTGGACCTGGGTGGACTGAAAAGCAATTTCAAAGGTGCCTATTTCCTGGCGGAAGAAGGTGAGAAGGCAGTTCCTGTCAGGCGTTTGAATGAATTTACCGTTCGACTGGCAGTGCCAAAGATTGCACCAGACACCATCAATACGGTCATCGTTTTGGAAACTGAAGATGAAATAGCCTGTGACCCGGTTCGGTTGCTGGCAGGAGATCATCCCAACAGACTACTGGCTTTCGATGCCACCCTTCATGGCAATGGTTTGAAATATGGGGATGGCAAGGCCAAAAGGTTCTTTGTCGAAAACTGGAAAACGGGCGACCAGTGGTTCAGTTGGGAAGTAAGACCAAACGAGCCGGCAACCTACAAAGTTGAGCTGAAGTTTGCAGGAGCCAAGGGCTCTGGCGGAAAAATCAGAATGGAGGCAGGAAGCGTGAAGCTGGATGCATCCATCCCGGAGGATCAGGTGCTGAATGAAGTCAACACCCTTTCGATGGGAAATATTAAACTAAACAAGGGTACCAGCCAAATCAGGCTGTTGCCGCTCTCTTTTGGAAAGGACGAACTTATAAAACTACTTGAAATACAATTAATACCAACAAACTAAAAATAAGAGCTAAACATGGAAAAATCGAACCAATCCCGTCGAAGTTTTATTGAAAAATCGGCGCTGACCGTAGGTGGAATTTCTGTTGCAATGAATGCCGTGAGTGCATCCGGATTGAGCCGGACCGTTGGTCCCAACGACAAGATCAGGATGGGGTTTATCGGAATCGGAAACAGGGGTTCCCAACTACTTGAACTCTTCATGCAACAAAAAGATGTAGAGGTGGTCGCCTTGTGTGACATCTACGAACCTTACCTGCAGCGTAATCGTGAAAAAGTCGATCCCCGCTACCTGGCCGACCGCGCAGGTCAGGTGCCAAAAATGGGCGAAAAATTTCCCACCCAACCCAAACTTTACAGCGACTATCGGAAATTACTGGAAGACAAGAACATCGATGCGGTTTGCATTGCCACACCAGACCACTGGCATGCCATTCAAATGATTGAGGCAGTGAAGGCTGGAAAAGATGTCTATGTGGAGAAACCGCTGACCCAAACCATCAAAGAGGGCCGGACCATGGTCAACGTGTGGAAAGCCAGCGACAGGGTCGTTGCGGTAGGTCTTAACCGGAGGGGCAACGAAGTCTACCAAAAACTTGCCAAAGAAATTCCTGCCGGGAAAATCGGTCAGGTTACCTCGGCAAGGGCAGCAAGGGTAAGCAACATGTTCCCGGATGGGATCGGAAAACTAAAGGCAGAACTGCCGCCCAAAGATTTTGACTGGGATATGTGGCTGGGACCCCGCGCATTCCGGCCCTACAAATACAACATTGCCCCTTACATGTTCAGGTGGTGGGGGGAGTTCTCCAGCCAGATGGGGAACTGGGGGGTTCATTACATGGATGCCATGCGCTGGATGATGGGAGAGGTAGCTCCGATCGCCATTTCAGCCCATGGTGGCAAATATGTGCTCGACCACGATGGAGACATTCCGGATACGATGCAGGTTACCTACGAATTTGCCTCCAAAAAGATGATCTCTTTCAGCATATTTGAAGCAAGTGGCGGGGAAATACTCCCTTACGGGGAAATTGAACTCCGGGGTACCAAGGGAAACCTTTACACCAGCCAGGATGGCTACAAAGTGGTTCCAACAAGAAAAGGACAGTTTCAAAACTGGAAAGAGAAGGAGTTGATCAAGGCAGAAGAGGTCACAGTACCTTCACAGAATTTGTCGGATGGCAGCAGCTCCTATGCCACCAGCAACGTGATCCGCAACTTCCTGGATTGCATCAAGAACAGGGGAATTCCACTTTGTACCCTAGAAGATGGTCACCGCTCAACCAGTTTTGCCCACCTGGCCAACATCGCGCTTGCCACCGGCAAAAGGCTGCAGTGGGATCCCGACAAGGAGCTCTTTACCAATTCGGATGAAGCCAACAAAATGCTGCATTACGAATACCGGAAACCCTGGAAATTATAGTTAATATGCAACATTTTAGTTGTCGCGCAAAGAACGCAAGGTTACGCAAATCTAGCCAGGAAGCATCTTGCGTTACTTTGCGTTCTTTGCGCGACAATTTCTGTTGATAATCAGTTCAATATTCAATCAAAAATACAAATAAGTAAATCCGAACCCATGGAACGACGCAACTTTATCAGTACTACCGGACTTTCTGCAGCCGGTATCACCCTGGCAGGCAATGGCATGGCCATACCAGCCGGGAAATCACCCAAAAGGCCCTTGTGCGCCTTCACCAAATGCCTCCAGTTTCTGAATTTCGACCAGATTGCCGGGGTGCTGGCCCGTCTCGAATTTGATGGAGCCGACATCACCGTCAGGCCGGATGGTCAGATTGAACCGGCCAATGTGAAGGCGGAATTGCCCAAAGCCGTTAAAACGCTGCAAAAGGCAGGAATTGCAGTTCCATTGATGGTTACCGCAGTCACCGATGCAACAGATCCGCTCTCCATCGAAACTTTGAAGGTCGCGGCCGATGCAGGGATTACCCACTACCGGATGGGATGGCTGGGTTATGACTTCAAGAAAACCATCCAGCAAAACCTCGACGGCTACAAAGGTTCATTTGAGAAACTGGCCAAACTCAATGAGAAACTTGGTATTCATGGAGGCTACCAGAACCATTCCGGGCTGCATGTTGGCGCTCCGGTTTGGGACTTATACGACCTGGTCAAAGAGGTCGATCCAATATATTTGGGAGTGCAGTACGACATTCGTCACGCAACTACCGAAGGAGGCTACTGCTGGCTGCTTGGGATGAAAAGGGTGGAGCCCTGGATCAGGTCCATCTGCATCAAGGACTTTGTATGGGGGAAAGATGCCAAAGGCGCCTGGAAGCACCAGAATGTGTTGCTGGGTGAAGGCATGGTCAACTTCGATGAATTTTTCAAGGAGTATGCCACCCTTAAAGTAGAAGCTCCGGTTAGCATCCATTTCGAATACGACCTGGGCGGCGCCGAATCCGGCAAAAAAACCACCACCATGGATCCTGAGAAGATCTATGCAATGATGAAGCAAGACCTGGATTGGCTTCGTGCAAGCATGAAGAAAAATAAAATTGAACTGTAACCCCTCATGATCCTGAATCTTCATCGACCACCATCATCGATTTGAAACAATTCCAACCGCATAGCGGCGACATGTTGGTAGAA
>CAZVTL010000234.1:0-6281 GCA_964630075.1 uncultured Tangfeifania sp. | reverse complement strand
GGCGGATTGGTCTACACCCTAATCTTACCCTCCATCGCCGGTCTATTGGGTCCAAATGTTGGCAGTTACTCTTTGTATACCGCATTTGGTGCCAACCCCTTCCTGTTTTACTCCTTGATGATTCCCACCGGACTTATTTTTATTGCCCTGGCATTTTTGGTTCACCGTTTTGAAAAAAGCAAGGATTCAAGCTGGATCTTTGCCGGTATCGGGATTGCCGTGCTGAATACCTTTGTCTTCTATTTTGCAGACCGGCCCATTGGTGCATCCACCTTTTTCCCCTATGTTGCAGACACCATTTTTGGGGTTGTTGACAACGACTATTTCAAACAAATAACAAAATCAGGAAGTTGGGAAGTGCCATTCATGGCTGGAGGACTGATTTCCGGCCTCATCGTCTCACTTCTGAGAAAAGAATTTAAAATCAGGATGATACATGACAATTGGGAGCGATACAAAGGCAACAATTATGGGAAAAGGGTTTTGTGGGCTTTCATTGGTGGTTTTATCCTGATCCTCGGAGCCCGTATGGCTGGAGGTTGTACTTCTGGGCATGTCATATCTGGTGGGATGCAGCTTGCAGCCAGCAGTCTCCTGTTTGCCATGTTTGTCTTCGCCGGGTTACTGTTGACGGGCAAGTATTTTTACCCAAAAAAATGACCTATACTTTTTGCCTGATTGCCATCCCATTTTGGCTCGCTGTGTGGAATATTTTATAATATTGCGGGAAATAATCAGGAGCATGAACAACAACAATTTTTTGGCTTTCGATCTGGGAGCCTCCTCGGGAAGAGCCATTTTGGGCACCATTGCCAACCATCAGTTGAAATTGACGGAGGTTCACCGTTTTGAAAACCGAATGGTAGAAATCGACCATCACTTCTATTGGAATATCTTTTCCATCTTCGATGAACTGAAAACCGGACTTAAAAAATGCATCCAAGATTTTGGTATTCAGCCGGATTCCATCGCGGTAGATACCTGGGGGGTGGATTTTGCCTTTTTGGACAAGGATGGAATGATTGCTTCCCTTCCGTTCGCCTACCGTGATCATCGTACCGATCACGCCATGGCAGATTTTTACAAAATCATGCCGAAAGAGCAACTTTACCTAAAGACCGGTATTCAGCTGATGCAATTCAACTCCCTTTTTCAGCTTTTTGTTCACCAGCAAACCAAAGAATCCCAATACCTGGCAGGGAAATATTTACTCTTCATGCCGGATGCCCTCTCTTACCTTTTTAGTGGGATCAAGAAAAATGAGTTTTCCATCGCTTCAACTTCACAACTGCTGAAACCAGGCCAACTTGCCTATGAGACCAGCCTCTTTGAAGCAATTGGTGTCGATCCATCCATCATGCAGGAGCTAGTTTTGCCTGGAACCATCCTGGGAACTATCAAGCCAGAGGTTCAAAAAGAGACAGGCAGCAGTGAAATCCCCGTGATAGCAGTTACATCCCATGATACCGCCTCTGCGATTGTCTCTGTTCCGGCCATTGGTAAAAATTGGGCCTATATCAGTTCCGGCACCTGGTCACTTATGGGCATTGAATCAGACAGACCACTGATATCCAAAGATATAATGAATCTAAACTTCACCAATGAAGGAGGGGTAGAGGGTACTACGCGTTTCCTGAAAAACATCATGGGCATGTGGTTGCTTCAGGAGTGCAGAAGAGTTTGGTCCAACAAAATTGAGTACTCCTGGAGTGAAATGGTTGAATTAAGCAAGGTTGCCCAGCCCTTTAAATGTTTGATTGATCCAGACTATCCCGCTTTTTTAAATCCTGCAGATATGCCTTCGGCCATCATTGACTTCTGCATCAAAACCGGCCAGACTCCGCCAGAAACCCACGGGGAGTTTATTCGTTGTATTTTTGAGAGTCTTGCCATGAAGTACCGGTTGACCCTTGATTCGATCCGGTCGGTTATCTCCTACCCCATCGAAATGGTTCACATTATTGGTGGAGGTGCGAACAATGAGTTACTCTGCCAATACAGTGCCAATGCACTTGGAATTCCGGTAAAGGCAGGACCCACCGAAGCAACTGCCATCGGAAATATCCTGGTTCAGGCCAAAGCGATGAATCGTTTGACCAGCCTGGAGGAGATCCGGAAGATGGTAGGAAACTCTTTTGAGACCAAAACCTTCCTTCCGGAGGAGGCTACCTTGTGGGAGGTTGAATTTGAAAAATTCAGGAAGATAGCAGCAGAAGTCTAATTCTGCTGATTCTACCTGCAGCATGATCATCCATTTCAGGCAGATTGTACATCATAAAAATCTGCCAATATTTGATTTATTCATCTCATACAATAACAACGATGCAATATAAAATGAAAAAAACCGTTTTGTTCATCCTTGGGGCGTTTGCCCTTTCTATTTCATCACCTGCTCAGATTGCCCGGCATGTGCTTGGGCTACGCTTCGGATCGGGTGATGGTTTTGGCACTGAAATTTCCTATCAGCATGGTCTTTCCGCCGTCAACCGACTGGAGATCGATCTGGGGATGAACAGCCACCATGAAAACCAGCCCAATGGTACATTCAACTACTCCAGCTGGGGACTTACCGGTCTATACCACTGGGTATTCAAAATTGAGAATGAACTCAATTGGTATGTTGGCCCTGGCGGCAAAATTGGTGCCTTGTACCACGAACAGGGTTATGAGCACAATTACCAAAACGGCTTCTTCCTGGTTGCAGCCGGTGACATTGGTGTTGACTACAGCTTCCCGGTAGGAATTCAGGTAGCTCTGAATGCGCGTCCCGAATTCGGATTGATCAATCATGGAGTCAACATCAATGTGGGGTTGGCTGTGCGTTACAGATTCCGTTAGAATCAGGAATACAATTGGATTGATGATAAAAATTGATAACATTTGTCCTATGAAAAAAGCAATACTCCTTTTGGCAACGGTTCTCCTTGCCTCTGTGGCCGCCCCTGCACAGCAAGCTAAGAATTCGATCGGACTGCGTTATGGGACGGTATTCGGCCTCGGAACAGAGGCTTCCTATCAACACATGCTATCGCCCGATAAAAGAGTTGAAGTGGATTTGGGATATAACAGCAATTATGAATACATCAACAATTTGAGGCAGGACTACAACAGCTGGGCATTGACAGGCCTTTACCAATGGGTATGGACCTTGAAGAGTCTGGATGAGAATTTAAATTGGTATGCCGGTCCGGGGGCAAGGTTGGGATTCTGGAGCTCCAGCCAAAAATATGACTCCAAATACAACAATGGACCTTTCGTTGTGGTGGCCGGGGACGCAGGTATTGAGTACAGCCTGAGTGGAGGCATTCAGTTCGCCATTGACCTACGACCTGAGTTGGGCTTATTCAACCATGGAAGCGGAGTAAGTGTCGGATTTGCCATAAGGTACCAACTCAGATAACTTGAATCATTTCAGATGATTACCATCTTGCTGCTACTATCTGCCGGAATAGTGTTGGGTCTGCTGATCATAGGTCATCCCAGGTTACATGTCGTCAACAACAATTTACTGAACTGGGCTATTTATCTCCTGCTCTTTTTGTTGGGAATCTCAGTGGGTACCAATCAGGAGGTCATTCACAACCTGGGTAAAATAGGGATGGAAGCCATTGCCATTGCGGCCTTCTCCATTGCAGGCAGTGTGTTGCTCTCTTATTTCCTCTTCAAACACCTCTTCTCCAAAGATGAAAAGTAGCCTGATAATTTTTGGTTTCTTTGTTGCCGGGGTTTTTGCCGGACTTTCGGGCAAGTTGCCAGCGGGCTTTGACTTTGACAAACTTGGCAGTTATGCACTCTACCTGCTGATGTTGCTGGCGGGTATCAGCATCGGAAGTGACAAAAATTCATGGAGTGTTCTTGCTTCGCACAATTACAAGATCATCTGGGTGCCTGTAACAATCCTTGCCGGAACGATGCTGGGATCGGCCTTGGTGGCAGCCATCCTGCCCTCCCTCACCCTTCGCGAATCGCTGGCAGTCGGAGCAGGCTTCGGGTATTACAGCCTCTCCAGTGTGTTTATCACACAGCTTCACAGTCAATCGCTGGGGGTTGTTGCATTGCTGTCCAATATTTTCAGGGAGGTTTCAACTTTGTTGCTTACGCCCATCCTGGTAAAATATTTTGGCAACCTTGCCGGGATAGCCTCTGGAGGTGCTACGGCCATGGATACCACCCTTCCGGTAATCACCAGATATTCTGGCAAATCCTATGCCGTTGTAGCCGTTTTCAGCGGAATAGTACTCACTATTTTGGTGCCGTTTCTGGTCACTTTTATACTGACAGTGTGAGCAGAATACAAAGTGCGGGGGGATCCATAATGACTCCAAACAAAAGCAAATTATCACCAACCAATCTAAATTAGCTAAATTCAGTACTTAAACTTGCCAAATTTAGCTAAATATAGCAAGTTTACATGCCAAATTTAGGTCTTCTAAAATATTTGATTTAATTTTGGTTCGTATAAAAATTGCAAAACCAATGGAATTAGTATGGTATGAACGATTTTTAGAGAGTCAAACGGAATCCATTTTGAAAAAGGGAAAGGTTTTCGTTCTTTATGGCCCAAGACGAGTTGGCAAAACCGAGCTAATCAAAAAAATAATTAGCGGATTTAGCGGAAAGATTTATAGCGGATCGGGCGATAATCAGGAAGTCCGTGAAATATTCTCGGCTCAGAAGCTTTACCAGATACAATCTGCTTTTGGAAACTACCAAATGGTATTTATTGATGAGGCCCAACGAATTCCTGAAGCCGGATATGGATTGAAACTCTTGATTGACAATTTCCCGGAAATGATTATTCTGGTTACTGGTTCATCTTCATTTGATCTTTCAAACAAAATAGGAGAACCATTAACTGGCAGGAACATCGTAAGGAATTTATTTCCTGTTTCAGTACTGGAGCTTTACGAACAATTCGGCGGAATGCATGTACTTCAAAGACTTGAAGAGTTGATGATTTACGGTGCTTATCCTGAAATATTAAATGCTGCATCAGCCGATGAAAAAAAAGAATATCTGATGTCGGTCCGGGATTCCTATTTGCTAAAAGATATTCTTGAACTTGAAAATATTAGAAATCCTTCAAAACTCAATGATTTGTTGAAATTGCTGGCTTTCCAGATTGGCAAGGAAGTTTCACTGAATGAGTTGAGCAATAGTTTGGGAATTGCCAGGCAGAGTGTAGAAAGATATTTGGATTTACTGGAAAAAACCTTCATCATCAAAAAGGTTGGTGGCTTTTCGAGAAACCTTCGAAAAGAGATTGTGAAAACATCCCGCTATTACTTTTGGGACAATGGCATTCGAAACGCCATTGTAAACAACTTCAACCTACCCCTTCAGCGAAACGATGTAGGCATGCTTTGGGAAAATTTTCTTTTTATGGAGCGGCTAAAAACCAAATCCTATCGGCGAATTTTTTCGAACGATTATTTTTGGAGAACTTATGACCAGCAGGAAGTTGATTTGGTGGAAGACCGTGACGGCAAGCTTTATGCTTACGAATTTAAGTGGAACCCAAGGAAAGCAAAAGCTCCCAAAGCCTGGACTGATGCTTATCCTGATTCAGAATTTCTTGTTATTTCGAAGGAGAATTTTCTGGATTTTTTGATTTGATACCACTCCCTGGCACAAATTTCGTGCAAAAGGGATTCCTATTGGGGCTCGTCCCTCAACCACACGAAGCCTTATTTATTAGCGGTTGGTGTTCGTTGTTTCTCATCGTTAAACTAAAATTTTCCCATTAAACTATACTGTCAAACTGCAATTGTCTCAAGCTCAATTATTTCTTTCAAACGAGATGAAATATTTCTCCAATTTGAATTTAAGTTAACTGTCCTTATCTGAATTTTATGTTGATTGTATCTAAAGTTTAAATTATAGTCTGACTCAATTGTCGGATAAAGTATAATGCCTGTTGCGTTTTGAGTTTTTAAACTGCTGTCTTGTTGATTTAATAGATAACTAAATAACTGATAGAGATTTGCAGATTTGATTTTCTCCTTATCGTAATTCAAAGTCATTGTCTCTCTGTAAAACTTTGCATCAATGATTATTTTTTCATCTTCATTTTCCAAAGTAATGTCTGTCTCCATTTGTGGCAAATACTGATAGCTTTCGTTGTCAGTGTTGTCAAACTGCCACTTGATGGTTTCTTTTTTGACGGTACTAAATTTCTGCTGCTCTATTCTATAAAAGTTTCTGATGAATGCCTCAAATAATTGATTCATCTTGCTGTCATCTCTTGTAAAGTCTGAAAACTTATATTTTCCTTGCTCTTC
>CAZVTL010000233.1:0-6296 GCA_964630075.1 uncultured Tangfeifania sp. | reverse complement strand
TAATGGTCAGGTCGTTGTTGGCGATGGCATTGGCGGCGATGCCCATGCCCTGCATGAAATTGATCAATTGGTCGAAGGCTTTGCCGATGTCTCCAATTTCATCCTTGCGCAGGCGCACAACATCTTTGGATTGTTCGCTCAGGTCGCGCTGCAGATCACCCACCGAGAGCGCTCTTGCTGCGGTGACTACCACATTCAAGGGAACCGTAATACTGCGGGCGATGACAACTCCAAACCCTAATGCCAGTAAAACACCGAAAAGCCCAACACCGATCAACAAATTACGGGAAGAAGCAAAGGTCACATCACCTTGAGTGTTTGTTTCTTCGGCAATTTTTACGTTGATGACTAGCAGGTTTTCGGCTGATGCACCGACAGCCTTGCGGGCATTGGATGCTCGTCCGCCAGCTACTAAACTGGCAATGGCTTCTTTTTGATTGCCGGCATTATCCAGGGCTAATATTTCTGTAACCGCGGCTTTGTATTCCTCCCAGGCAGGTTCGAAAATAGCTAGTTCTGCTACCTCCTCATCAGTTAGTAGAGACGATTTAAAAAGCTTGATGTCCTCGTCAATACTTTTTATCAGTATGGGGATGGACGCTTCACTTGCGGCTTTTTCTTCGGGGATCAACAGAGCCTTATATACATCACCGCGGATCGTATATAGGTCAGTGGTGACATGACCTAATTGGTTGACCGGTAATAGCCGGTCAAAATACATGGTGGTCATGCCGTCGTTGATGCTTTTCATGGAAGTGTAGCCGAGCACAGCGATGACTATCATTACTACAACCACGACGCCGAAACCCCCAAACAACTTGACGCTTGTCTTGAGATTATCGATCCATTTCATTGCTTTCTCCTTGGAATAGTTTGAAAATTCTTTTAAATAATTACTCTTGGGCTTTGGACAAAATAGGAAAACGCCAGAATGGGTTTATCGATTCTCTCGCAAAAGAATTCAGGATACAGGTATGCATAGATTCGCGTGGATAGCTAAAAATCCGCGCGAATCTGTCTGATCCATGTTCAGTTTTTGCCGGAGTCGGCGGGTTGGCATTTTGTCCAAAGCCCAATTACTCAGACATCACGAAGATTGCGAGCTGCGTAAAGTTTGGCAAAGGTATCGAATCAACCAGCTTAATTTCTTCAGCTAGCCCGATATTAAAACGACACAGCGGGCAATTTTTCATCGCTTGCGCCAACATACAACATTTGCATGTCGCAATATAAGATTCGATTTTTTCTTTTTCACTCATGGCTTGATCCTTTGTTATTTTTTGTCTACACTGGTTCTGACGGATTTAAGAAAATATGATTGAGTAATCTGAAGTCTCAGGTTGTCTAATCCATGCCATTGTAAGGAAAAGAGGAGTTTTTCATAATAAAAATAAAAGTAAGAACACATTAAGATTGTGTTAATTTTATTTTTGGGTTCCATGGGATTTAAAGCCTTATTTTATTGGGAGAGGCTTCACAACTGAGCCTGCTGGCAAAGCCGCGCGAAGACAGAGCGCCCGGGTATCACCCAGGTCAAAAAGATATTGCAGCCAAAGAACAAGATGATATTAATTTACGAGATGTTCAGCAAAGAGAAATTAATATTTTTTTTATTACAATCAGGATCAATTCAAATTAGAATGATTCAACATGAATACCCGTTTGCGGGTATTCATGTTGTTACGCCCCCAATCGTGCTCCTTTAAACGAAATGACATCGTACAAGGGGTGAGCCATTAATTTCGAGGGAAAATCGAAATGTCTGAATTGCTTGTAGGTAGGCAGCCAATCTTAAACCGGTACAAAGAGACCATTGGTTATGAATTGCTGTATCGGGCTGTGTTGACAGATAAGAAAGCAATGGTTAAGGATGGAAACATTGCAACATCTCTGGTCTTTGTGAATACACTTTTTGAAATGGGGCTGGATGCCATTGTTGGTCCGCAGCTTGCTTTTATAAATTTCACAAGAGATTTTCTTGTTAAGGACCATTTGGTTCGATTATTAACAGCAATTCGACCGGAGAATTTTGAACCCCACAAAGTCGTTTTGGAGGTTCTGGAAGATATAACACTTGACAACGAACTCTTCCAGGCGCTTCATAGATTTAAAGAAAAGAATTTCCTAATTGCATTGGATGATGTGGCTTCTTTCGACCCAATCGCTCCGATACTCGGCAAAGGGCTGGTTGATATAGTGAAGATAGATTTGATGTCTGTGGACAGAATTATGCTTCCAGAGCTCGTAAAGTCCATTCAACAATACAATGTCCTGCTTCTGGCAGAAAAAGTGGAAACGCCGGATGACTTTTTCACCTGTTTGCGTCTGGGGTTTGATTTATTTCAAGGCTACTTTTTTTATAAACCAGAGACAATAAAAAATAAAAAGAAAAAAATGGATGTATCACGGGTATGCCTAATGCGTTCATTAGCAGCCACAATGGACCCCCATGCCAATTTCAATATTTTAGATCCGATTATTTCCCAGGATGTTGGACTCAGCTACAAATTACTCCGGTTGGTGAATTCAGGCTATTATTCTTTGGCAGATCAGGTCAAATCCATTCAACAGGCCGTTTCCTTGATTGGGTTGCAACAACTTCGAAGTTGGATGTTGCTTCTCTTGATGGCCACCGTGGATGACAAGCCGCATGAACTGACTGCCATTGCCCTTCAGCGGGCAAAAATGTGTGAAATGCTTGGCAAAGCACTGGGGGATAGGCATGTTGAATCATATTTCTTGATCGGACTTTTTTCCGTTTTGGATGCCATTATGGATATTCCCATGATGCAGGTGGTTGAGAGTTTATCGCTTACCCCCGAACTTGCTGAAGCCCTGGTCTGTAGAAAAGGGAAATGGGGGCTGGTCTTAACCGCAGTAATTGCAACAGAAGGCGGCAATTGGGATCAAGTTTTACAATTCGGAGTCAGTCCAGATGAATGGCGGAACATATATTTTGAATCTTTGAAGTGTTCCACTATTATTATGAATGAAGTACATGCAGGGGAATAGGGATATATTTGCAAAAATTGTATATTGTAGTTGTATGGAATATCTGAGCAACAAATTAGTCGAAAAAAGTTCGCAGATGTCTAGGCAAAATTGTAGAACCCAAGCACTGGATTTCATAAGTTTTTTACGGAAATTATTGCGGTACCAGCTATAATAAAAAGCAAATCAAACCAGTTTTTTTTCAAAAGGAGTGATTATGCCTCTCATTACATGGGATGATAGTTTTTCGGTTCAAATCGCTGCCATGGATAAGCAGCACCAAAATCTTTTTGACCTGATTAATAAATTGCACGAAGCCATGGGTCAAGGCAAAGGCAAGGATACCTTGCCGGAAGTGTTCGAAAGTCTGATAAAGTACACCCAAGTCCACTTTGCCGCCGAAGAATCCCTCCTTCAAAAGCATAATTATCCGGGCTTGGCTGCCCACAAACGCCTGCACGCTGATCTAATCATGCAAATATCCGAACTGCAAAAACAATTTCAAGCCGGAGATTTTAGCGCTAGTCAGAAAACGCGTGACTTTTTGAAACAGTGGCTCACGGCACATATTAAAGAAACCGATCTAAAATATGGCGTTTTCCTGAAACAAAACGGAATCAATTGATAGGTGTTTGGTTGTTCTCAATCGCCCTATTCTCATAAAAATGAAACGCTTTTTGAATAATAACTTACTGAGGTATTCGTGGATCCCTTTGAATATGTAACTACCGAAACAGAACAAGTGCAACTTGAGCAGGGAGAGCCGCAAACAATTTTGCGACCCGCCATGCCCGATCCTGCCACGGAAGCAAATCTGGAAGAGGAGCTTCCTGTTACAGATTTGGAAGGCAGCGAAGTTGTTGAATTGGAAGAAGTCGTTGAGTTGGAATCTGTCCCGCAGATCTCTTATGACTTGACGTATTCCTGCCTGTTAATCCCCCGTTTCAGCGATCATTATCTGGCAGGCGATATAACTGAAGATTTGCCGCGTTGGATAAAGGAAGTTTGTATATCCTATGGCTGGCGTTTGGCGGCGACCATGGTCCGGCCAGGATATGTTCAATGGGTAATGTCAGTTCCCCTGACCGAGAACCCAGCTCAATTCATGCGGCTTACACGCCAGTTAACCTCCAAAAAAATTCTTGAAGATTATCCCCGATATAAACGACAAAATCTCTCCGGCGATTTCTGGGCGCCCGGATTTTCTGTTGTGCCTGGCAACCAGTTTCAATCTTTAGAGAATATTAATAACTTTATTCTTCAAACACGCAGAAATCAGGGAATTTCTTAACTTCAGCTTTCTATTGAAAAATGACATCACGAGTTGCTATAGCGGCTCGTGATGTCTGTGTTTTAAAGGACGTATGTAGTAGATGTCCCTATCATTTATATGAATATCCCCAAACAGCTAAAGATTTTAATGATTATGCCGATGCTAAATTTAGAGTTGATTTAGTTCTGGAGGCAAAAAATATGAGCAATGTTATCGAAACTGATATTTCTAATTTAATGGTGGCTCGGCGGCTATTGGAAATTGAGAGAAATGCAGAGCTGCGTCGGAAAGGAAAACATGTGGAGGAAAAGTCTGCATTGGGATATTTTGAAGAAGACAAGGCGATTATCAGTGGCTCTGCCTTATCTGCCCAAAACTCAGGAGCAAATCCGTTGCCGCCAGTTGAAAATATTAATGTAAGCCTGGCTGACTTGCATAAAACGGTAACAGGTCAGGCAAATGCTTCAAATCAAGGAGCAGTTCCAGTGCAGGAAAATACTGCCGAAGAGGGTTTCACTATAACGAGCAGTCAGAATATTGAGATCAAGTTGGAACTGCGTTACCGATCTAATGCGCCGATGGAGGGACTGGTGGTTCATGATCGCAATTATGCCGAATCTGATCGTTACCTTTTTAAGTTCTCTGACGGCGAAACTTTTACAATTCTCGATAAATGGACTCAAAAAAGTACAACCATTTGGGGTGATCCGCACGTAGATGTTGATGACGTGGCGGGTACTAATGAAGGGGATTTCAAGGATTTGAAATCAAGCGATGACTTTACTACCTTTATGCTTCAGGATGGTACACGTGTGACCTTCAAGGCAAAGGATGATGGAATTATTGAGCAGGTGGATATTTACAAAGGGTCACAGCACGTGAAGGGAGTTGGTTCGGCCGCCGGGGAATTTTCACCCGAAACCGGACTCTTCTCTGCAAAAGTATTGGATGACGGGGTGTCTGCTGTAAGCAAAACTCCAGTGGGTGATGTGGTCTACGCTGGGGGTGACGGAAATGACTGGTTCGACGCCAGCAACAAACTAATTTGGGGAAAAACCACTGGCGCCGTGGTAACTCAACGCCCTTCAGCCACATTAGAGTTTTACTACAGACAAACCATTTCACAATCCATGACTGTTCAAACGATTTCCAAAAGCGTATAAGGTATCTTGTCCGCAGGATTTTCAGGGCTCTCCAGATAAATGATATAGAGGGGGATAAAGCCAGAGGTGTATGTCCAACTTCTCTGGCGTAGTTTTTTGCCCGGTTATTTCATCCGATTTTAATGGGTGAAATAATTTTAGCCAATCTTTATATTCCTTTCACGGCCAATTTACATGGAAATTTACGACCCTATGCTAAAGTTACGCATGAGTAACTGCCTGCGTTGGATATTAATTCTACATTTACAGCAGGAAGGAAAATAATCATGATTTTTCTTACCCACATGAATGGCATGACATTTTATATCAATCCAGAATTGATCCAAACTGTCGAATCAACACCTGACACGATTATCACTCTGGTCAATAATAAAAAAATGATCGTAAAAGATACCCCTCGGGAAATTGCCAGGCGTTTTATTGAGTATCGGCGAGAAACCCTGACACCATTTACCTCACCAAAATCAGTTGGGTAATCAGTTTTTAATAAAATCGTTCGAAACACAATAAGGAAATCAGGAGTAGTTTATGGATATTGCGACCATCTCGGGATTGGTCTTGGCTCTTACGGTTATTGTCGTCGCGTTGATTATGGACGGCGGTTCGCCGGGAGAATTATTCGCACATCCCTCTGCAATTATTTTGATCTTCGGAGGTTCTCTGGGAGCAACAATTATCACCAGCCCGTTGAGTGTAGTTTTTAAATTGCCCAAGTACATCATGCAGGCATTTACAACAAGAAAATTCGATGCGAAAACAACAATTGAACTTTTGACCAAACTGGCAGATAAAGCTCGTCGTGAAGGATTGCTGTCTCTTGAAGACGACAGCAAGAAGATCGCTGATAAATTCCTTCAAAAAGGAATCTC
>CAZVTL010000232.1:0-6304 GCA_964630075.1 uncultured Tangfeifania sp. | reverse complement strand
GACTTCCAGATCATACCATTTGTAGTGGAAGATATTCTTCCCTTCTCCCTCTATCTCAACTAGATTTTCAAAAAACTGATAAAGTTCAAAACAGGTAGCTCCAACAAACAAAATTCTCATTCGGCAAACAAAGGTCTAATTAACTTAGCGGTGCAAATGTAAAATTTCCTTGGTCTAAATTGAACAGCCAACTAACATTCATACTTGTTTTGGCGAAAAAAGTTAATAAAAGTTGTTTATTTGTATCAAGTTTAATTAAAAAAAACATAAAACCTTTCTGAGAACTAACCCTGCTGAAGATTTGGCTTTTAGAAACGGAAACGCTAAAAAAGTATTGTATGCAATTCTCATTACACAGAAAAAAAGCAGACGGCTACCAGAAAATAGAGCACTATCCAAAGGAGACGGTTACCAGAATGGCAGACCATTACCGACAGATACTGGAGCTGATTGGGGAAGATCCAACCCGTGAAGGGTTGGACAAGTCGCCACTTAGGATTGCCAAGGCAATGCAGTTCATGACCCAGGGATACAGCATGGATCCGGAAGAGATCCTCCGTTCGGCCATGTTCAAGGAGGATTACCGCCAGATGGTGATTGTCAAGGACATAGAGATATACTCCCTGTGTGAACACCACATGCTCCCTTTCTTCGGGAAGGCCCATGTGGCCTATATTCCGAATGGTTACATCACCGGGTTGAGCAAGATTGCCAGGGTGGTGGAGGCCTACTCACGGCGGTTGCAGGTGCAGGAGCGACTCACCCTGCAAATCAAGGAGTGTATTCAACATACCTTATCCCCACTGGGGGTAGCGGTGGTCATTGAAGCCAAACACATGTGCATGTGCATGCGGGGAATCGAGAAGCAGAACTCTGTTACCACCACTTCCGATTTTACCGGTGCCTTCGAAAAGGTCGCAACCCGGGAGGAGTTCATAAGGTTGATCAGCTCGAAACTGTCGTAGGAATTTTGGATTTTGGATTTTAGAATAAATAGCTCCCGACATTATTGCATTTAGAAATTGATTTAACTAATTGTTTTACAGGGAATATGTTAACTGTTCAATTGCTATAAAAATGTACCTTGCAGCGTTAATCGAAAATCGAAAATCGAAAATTTTCTATTTTGCACTTTAGACAATTTCTATCTTTGTCCAAAAATTTTTAGCAACTATAATTTATGAAAGCATACGTATTCCCGGGTCAGGGTGCCCAGTTTATCGGAATGGGCAAAGATCTTTTTGACAACTCCCCCGAAGCAAAAGCCCTTTTCGAAAAAGCCAATGAAATATTGGGATTCGATATCACTGAAATCATGTTTAATGGCACCGACGAGGAGCTGAAGCAGACCAAAGTTACCCAACCTGCCATCTTCCTTCACTCCGTATTGCTGGCCAAAACGATGGGGGAAGCGTTTCAACCTGAAATGGTTGCAGGCCATTCTCTCGGCGAATTCTCGGCCCTGGTAGCAGCCAATGCACTTTCATTTGAAGACGGGTTGCTGTTGGTTTCCAAAAGGGCACTGGCCATGCAGAAAGCCTGTGAAGCAGAGCCTTCCACCATGGCGGCCATCCTGGGCGTCGATGATGCAGTGGTTGAGCAGGTTTGTGGTGAAATAGCGGAAATTGTTGTTCCTGCCAATTACAACTGTCCCGGACAGTTGGTGATCTCTGGTTCATTGGAAGGAGTTGACAAAGCCTGCGTCCGATTGACCGAACTTGGAGCCAAGCGTGCACTCAAACTCAATGTTGGAGGGGCTTTCCACTCACCGTTGATGGAACCTGCCCGCACGGAACTTGCCGATGCAATCAATTCCACTGAGTTTAAAACGCCTGTTTGTCCGGTTTACCAGAATGTAAATGCAACACCGGTAACAGATCCAGCCCAGATCAAGGCCAATCTTATCGCGCAACTTACGGCTCCTGTCCGCTGGACCCAAACCGTCATCCACATGCTTGCCGATGGCGCAGATAGTTTCACTGAAGTGGGACCAGGCAATGCCTTGCAGGGAATGATCAAGAAGGTGGACAGAGCCGTGGCTACCAATGGGGTCAGTACTTATCAGGTATAAGAAATTACGAATTACGAATGAGGGGGCATTGGTTTTGCACAAATTAAGCTTTCCTCCTTCATAATTAGCTCAGCTGAACTTCGTAATTCGTAATTGGTAATTGGTAATTTTACTTTTCATGCGCTACAAACTCACACTCAAGCTGGTCGATCCACTCCGCAATATTTTGCCTGTGAACTACCAGTATGAGTTGGGTGCCTGGTTTTATCGCATGGTCAACCGTCAGGAGTGCAATCTCTCCAATTACCTGGTCTCAGCCGGATTTCTCTCTAAAGACAAACCTTTCCGAAACTTTGTCTTTTCCAATCTGATGGTTCCCGACCGGAAGATTGAAGGGGACAGACTCTCCATCCAGAGCGAAAAAATTGGCCTGTTGTTTTCCACCATCCCGGAGGAAGGGATGGTACCACTGGTGAAGGAGAATTTCCGGGAGAGCCGTTTTGTGCTGGGAGACCGTATCTCCCAGGTCTCGTTTGCAGTTGAAAACATTGAATTGCTGCCTGAACCTGTTTTTACCGATAAGATGACTTTCAAGACACTCTCCCCGCTCCACCTTGCCACGAAGATGCCGGGGCGAAAAAATGAGTTGTTTCTCTCCCCCGAGGCACCAGGCTACAGCACGATTTTTTATACCGATCTGCACAAAAAATTCAAAATACTGAATGGTTACGACCACCCACACGATCCGATGTCCGGAAAATTCAAACTCAGATCCCCGGTGACACAGAAAGGAATTACACTTCAATCCGGTCATCCGGGTCAAAACAAACTAATTGGCTATCAGTTGCGCTTCAGACTGCAGGCAGATCCCCAATTGCTGAGGGCAGGATATTATCTTGGATTCGGGTGCTGCGAGATTCTGTAAACAGATTCTTCACCTGATTCCGGGACCACATATTCTGCAAATATTAAAAAATTTAGAGCTACACCGCATTCTCTTGTTCCAAAAGGGTAACCTTTGCATGGAAATAGGTACCAACCAATAAAAACAGTTCAGAAATGTTGTTACCGGGTTCAAAGCATGGCAAAAGTCAAACCTCATTGCCATGAAAGGTGATGGAATCCGGATTACTGTAATGAATTATACTTTTTTAAGACATATAAGGAATTTACTATTGAACATTGGGGGTAATAAATCTTAAATTTGTTTTGAAAAACATATACCTAAATGCCAATCGTTGAAATAAATTATTCTAAAATGAGAAAAGAAAATTACTTTTTGGTTTTTTGTTCAGTTGCGCTGTTGTTGATTGCAGGTTCTTTAGCCACTCAGGCACAGCCCATTGCGCCTGATCCTACTTTCCGTATCGGCAAATTGCCGAATGGAATGACCTATTACATCAAGCACAACGAGGAGCCCAAGGAGCGGGCCAGTTTTTACATCATTCAGAATGTAGGAGCACTGCTGGAAGAGGATAGCCAAAATGGTTTGGCCCACTTCCTCGAGCACATGGCATTCAACGGGACCAAAAATTTTCCTGACAAGGGAATCATCAATACCCTTGAGAAACATGGAGTTGCGTTTGGCAAAAACATCAATGCCTATACCTCCTTCAGCGAAACGGTCTACAACCTGAGCGATGTGCCGGTTACCCACCCCGGACTGGTGGATACCTGCTTGCTTGTATTGCACGACTGGTCGCACTACCTTTTGCTCACAGAGAAGGAGATTGATTCCGAACGTGGGGTAATCACGGAGGAGTGGAGAACCCGCCGCAATGCCCAGTTCAGGATGCAGCGGGCGATGTTTCCCGTACTTTTCAAAGACTCAAAGTATGCTGTCCGTGATGTGATCGGGGATTCAGCCATTATCAAACATTTCAAGTACGATACCCTTCGTAAATTTTACCACGATTGGTACCGCACCGATCTGCAATGCATTGCCGTGGTGGGAGACATCAATGTGGATGAAGTAGAGAAATCAATCAAGGCAAAATACTCCTCCATTCCGGCTGTTGAGAATGCGAAGCCCCGGGGTGAGCATCTGGTTCCCTACCACAAGGAGACCTACTTCGTACAGATCAAAGACAAGGAATCCTCACAATATTCAGTCAACATCTACATCAAACATGAGGCACCAAAACCAGCGGAAAAAGAGATGGCTTACTACCGCGACCAATATGCCAACCAATTGTTTAACAGCATGATGGGTGACAGGATTGCTGAAATGCTTCAAAAAGGAGTCCCTCCATTTGTGAGCGGAAGTGTAGGTTTTGGTGGTTTTGTGAGGGGATACAATGCCATGTCAATTTCTACTTCAGCCAAGCCGGACCAGGAAGATGTGGCCTTGAGGGCCATCTATACGGAAGCGGAACGGGTGAAGCGCTACGGTTTTACACCCGGAGAGGTGGAACGTGCCAAATCCAACATGCTGAACCGGATAGAAAGTCGCTGGAAGCAACGCGACAAGATTCGCAACGATGACTATGTGGGTGACATTCAAGGGCACTATTTGAGCAATGAACCGCTTACCTCCATCGATTTCGACTGGGCAGCTGTTCAGAAACTTGTACCAACCATTACCGTCGAAGAGCTTTCTGCAAAGGCCAAGCAATATATCGTACCTGAAAACAGGGTGATCATCGTGATGGGACCTGACAAGGAGAATGCCAAATTGTTGTCAGAACCAGAGGCTTTGGCCATCCTAAAAGAGGTTGAGAACTCTGATATCAAACCTTATGAAGACACGAAGGTTAGTTCCAGTCTGATTGACAAAGAACTGAAAGGATCAAAAATTGTCAAGACTACCCAGCTGCCCCAGTTTAAGGCTGTGGAATGGACACTTGCCAACAATGTCAAAGTCGTATACCGCATGGCGGATTATGAAAAAGACAACGTTATGATACGTGGTATCAGTCCGGGTGGAAATTCATTGTTGGCCGTCGACCAACTGGCTTCCGGCATGATGATGCCGCAATTCATGGGGATGTTTGGCGTAGGTGATTTTGATGCAACTACCCTGAAAAAGATGCTGACAGGCAAGACCGTCAACCTAGGGGTCGGCCTTTCCAAACTGAATGAATCCTTTTCAGGATCAGCAGCCCCGAAAGACTTTGAAACCGTGATGCAACTGCTCTATTTGCAGTTTGAAAAACCAAGGTTCGACAAGGAGGCTTACGAAGCACTGAAAGGCCGTTATGCCGGCATGGTAGCCAATCTGTCCAACAATCCGCAAAAGGTGATGGGTGACTCCCTGACGCTCATTTTGACTTGCAATCATCCAAGGACCAAGCTGATGACTCCGGCATTGATCAATGAACTCTCCCTCGAACAGATGGAAAAGATCTACCGCGACCGGATTACCGACGCAGGAGATTTCACCTTCTTCATCGTAGGCAACCTGGAGGAAGAGAAGGTGAAACCAATGGTAGAGAAATACATTGGTTCTTTGACGGATAAACCACGTACCGAGAAATGGGTAGACAACAACATGCTGGGACCAAAAGGAAAGACAACCCGTGAAATTTCTATCCCCATGCAGGTCAACAAAGCCACTGTCATCGTCAATTACAAAAAGGAGGATGCCTACAATGCAAAATCCAATTTGGTCATGGATATTCTCAACGGCGTACTCAGATTGCGCTACACGGAGGAGATCCGGGAAAAAGAGGGTGGCACCTATGGCGTAAGTGTATCAGCCAGCAAGGTCCATTTCCCCAAGGCGGAGAAGAGTCTGGAACTGATGTTTGATGCAGAGCCCGAGCGTTCAGCCCACCTAAAATCGATCCTCTACCGCGAAATTGATAAGATTGTTGCCAATGGCCCAACTGCGGAAGACCTTGACAAAGTGGTAAAAAACATGCTGAAAGACCGCGAGCAAAGCAAATTGCACAACAGCTACTGGATGGGAACGCTAACCGATTTCTACCAGAACAATGTCAATTCTGACGCCCCTGAAAATTTCGAAAAGATACTGGCGAGTGTCACGATTGCCGATTTGAAAAAATTTGCTGCAGGATTCTTTAAAACTGCCGATGTGGTGGATGTCATCTTCCTTCCAGCAAAAAAATAAGCTACTTACTGGAACAAAAATCAAAAAATACCTGGTTTCGATCAGGTATTTTTTTTATTTCAATACCTGTATTTCACAAAGATGCTTGTAAAATAACTGTTTTTCACCACTTGTATCTCTTTTTCACAGATTGTGAACCATTGTTTACCTTAAAAAGCAAACCCCAGCAAAATAAATTTACCGGGGTTTGCTTTGACTTGCTTTTTGAAAAAGTGGAGCTG
>CAZVTL010000231.1:0-6355 GCA_964630075.1 uncultured Tangfeifania sp. | reverse complement strand
AACCCATCTGGAAATGGCAAAGTCTGGGAGATTATGCAAAATACAAAGGTCAGGGTGGCCACGCAATAATGAAGGAAGACATCGATTTTGACGGGAAAGATGAGCTGGTGCTGGGAACCTTTGCACTCGACGACAACGGAATCCCCATGTGGCGCACTGGTCTGGGACATAACGATGCCGGGTACATTGCCGATTTTCTGCCAGAAAGACCAGGATACGAAATCTTTTATGGTATTGAATCTCGCTCGCCAAAAAATGGGGTTTGCATGGTTGACGCCAAAACCGGCGAAATTATCTGGGGTTACGACGAAAGCACTTTTCATGTACACGGCCAGGCGATGACAGGAGATTTTACCGCTGAATACCCTGGAATTGAATGCTATGCAGGTGAAGCAAAAGGAGGCGACAAGTTTTTTCTATACACCGCCGACGGGAAACGAATTTCGGATAAAAATCTTTGGGGACTTTCACCCCGTGCGGTTTGGTGGGATGACGACGAACAAAAGGAAATTTGTTACAACAACGAAGTAATTGAGTTCAATGGTGACAAAAAACTGAAAATTGAGGGTAAAGTCCTCATCGTGGCCGATATTTTGGGCGATTGGCGTGAAGAAATTGTTACCACACTACCCGGCGAGCTTCGCATTTATTCCACCAATATTTTATCGGATAAAAAGAAAGTATGCCTGATGCAAAACCATTTGTACAGAATGGCAGTAGCCGATGCTACAATGGGATATTACAACGCTCCACAAGTAGGATTTAAATAAAACAATATGATTCACAAAGTAGGAATAATAATGAACGGCGTTACCGGACGCATGGGAACCAACCAGCACCTGATGCGCTCCATCGTCGAAATCATCAAACAGGGAGGTGTCCAGTGCGGACCCGCAGAGTTTATCATGCCCGATCCAATTTTGGTGGGTCGGGATGAGGTAAAGCTTAAAAAGCTTTCGCAGCTATCGGGCATAGAAAAATGGACCACCAACCTGGAGGAGGTGATGAAGGATCCATCCTACCAAATTTATTTTGATGCACAAACCACCGGGCGCCGGGCCGAGGCGGTAAAAAGAGCTGCCAGAGCCGGAAAACATGTCTATTGTGAAAAACCTGTTGCCGTAGATACCGCAACAGCACTGGAATTGTATGAGGTGTGCGAAAAGGCCGGTGTGAAGCATGGGGTCGTCCAGGATAAACTTTTCCTGCCGGGAATGCTGAAGCTCAAAAGACTCATGGAGAATGACTTCTTTGGGAAGATACTTTCTGTCAGGGGCGAGTTTGGGTACTGGGTCTTCGAAGGTTTCAACGTGCCTGCCCAGCGTCCCAGCTGGAACTACCGCAAGGAGGACGATGGCGGCATCATCATCGACATGCTGTGCCACTGGCGCTATGTGCTCGACAACCTTTTTGGAAATGTGAAAGGAGTGTTTTGTCTTGGTGCAACCCATATCCCCGAACGGGTGGATGAGCAGGGTAAGGTATACAAATGCACGGCCGATGATGCGGCTTACGCCACCTTCGAACTGGAGGGAGGTATTGTGGCCCATTTCAACTCCTCGTGGGTTACAAGGGTTCGGCGCGACGATCTGCTGACATTGCAGGTCGATGGCACCAAAGGTTCAGCCGTTGCAGGATTGCGCGAATGCTGGACCCAACACTACGGAAATACACCCAAACCGGTCTGGAATCCGGATATCCCGAGTCCGATCAATTTCTACGATGGATGGTCCAAAGTTCCTGAACAGGAGCCGTTTGGAAATGCATTCAAAGTGGAGTGGGAGCTTTTCCTCAGGCATGTGGTCAAAAACGAACCCTTCCGCTGGACCCTTCTGGAGGGAGCCAAAGGGGTCCAACTGGCCGAGAAAGGGCTGGAGAGTTGGGCGAAACGGAGCTGGGTAGAGATTCCACCGCTTGGGAAGTAAAGGGATAACGTAATCTTCGCACCGCTCCCTGAAGCCAAAACGCGGTTGAAAGGATCAAAATGAACAATGGTGATTCAAATTTATTAGATGGCCAATAACCTGCATCGCTTCAACGATTTTCTGGTGAAGCAAAACCATACCTGGAAGCTGTCTGCCGACAATTACCGGGGTTTAAACCACGTGGAAGAGCGCTCATTTTTTTTTGATGACTTCTGCATCAAGGTTCAGTACAATCCGGAACGGATGCGCTCCTCTGCTGCCAAAGTCGACTCTCAATCCATTGCAGCCAGAAAATGCTTCCTCTGTGGTGAGAACCGTCCGGTGGAGCAAATGAATTTGGAGCTTGGCAGCGATTTTATCCTGCTGGTAAATCCATTCCCCATTTTTAAGAGCCATTTCACCATCCCTTCCGTGCACCATGTGCCGCAGCGACTCCTCCACAACCTGGAGGCAATGTTGACCATCGCCAGACAGATGGAGGGTTTTCTGCTCTTTTACAATGGACCTGAATGTGGGGCTTCAGCCCCTGATCACCTTCATTTCCAGGCTGGCGAAACCGGGTTTTTACCAGTTGAATCCGAATTTGAAACGTTGAAGGGAGTTCCCGGCTCCTTGTTGCTTCATTCGGGTCAGCTTAAGATTTGGGCTTTTGACCACTATCTCCGAAAGATGATCACCTTTGAGTCAGGTGTTTTGGAGCAGGTACAGGATGCGTTTACACAGGTTTACCGGCGATTCAGCATAATGCAAGCACAAAAAGAGGAGCCAATGATAAACCTGTTGTGTTATTTCAGCAAGGGGAAGTGGGTGGTACATCTCTTTCCGCGGAAACTTCACCGGCCCGCACAGTTTTTTGCGGAGGGGGACCAGCAGTTGCTCATCAGTCCGGCATCGGTTGATTTCGGCGGAGTTTTCATCACTCCGCTCCGCGAGGATTTCGACAAAATCAGGATGGAGGATATCAGGGATATTTTCAGCCAGGTTAGCCTGGATGATGACAACTTCCTGGCACTAAAGGAAACGATGAAAAATATATAAAAACATAGATGATGGAACATCCAAAGCTGAAGATTGGAATCATGGAGGAGACGGAGATCCACTTCAGTCTCAATGGCAACTATGTGCTGGACAAAGATGGATTCAAATACTCGGGCCGGCAAGCAATTCAAGTTTCGGAAGATCAACTCTTGCTCAATGGAAAGCCCATGGGAGGCAACGAGCTCTGTTTTGAACCTGCTGATTCTGAGACCGATGCTTTTATGTTGTATGACGTCACCATTGGGATACACTTTCACTGGGAACGGAAAGAGGATCAACTTTTCAAGGGTGCCCTGAAATTTCTGATGGTGGATGGTAAGCTCCATGCCATCAATGTCCTTTCATTGGAAGATTACCTGATTAGCGTCATCTCTTCCGAAATGAGTGCCACCAGCAGCATGGAACTGTTGAAAGCTCATGCGATCACCTCCCGCTCCTGGCTCATTGCCCAGGTGGTGAAAGGGAAAGAGATCAGGCAATCCCGCGAAAATTACCAAACCATATTTGAGACGGAAGAAGCTTACATTCGCTGGTGGGACAGGGAAGACCACACCCTTTTTGATGTTTGTGCCGACGACCATTGCCAGCGTTACCAGGGAATCACCCGTCAAACCAGCCCCCTGGTCGAGCATGCGGTAAATGAGACCTCCGGATTGGTTTTGATTGTCAATGGTCAGGTGTGCGATGCGCGCTTTTCCAAGAGCTGCGGCGGTGTAACCGAGACCTTCGAAAAGGTATGGGAACCTGTTGTACATCCCTACCTGCAGGCCATTTGCGATGCCAAGCGAGGTGGCAGTGGGTTGGATCATGCCCTGACAGCGGAGGAGAAGGCTCAAAGGTGGATCAGAACCTCACCGGATGCTTTCTGCAATACCACGGACCACAAGGTCCTATCACAGGTGCTCAACGATTACGACCAGGAGACTACCGACTTTTACCGCTGGAAAGTGACCTACAGCCAGAAGGAATTGTCCGAACTGATTGAAAGTAAAACGGGAGTTGCTTTTGGGGAGATCCTGGATCTTATCCCCATTGAAAGAGGTTATTCAGGCCGGATCATCAAACTGGAAATTGTAGGGACCTTGAAGAGAAGAGTGTATGGAAAAGAGCTGGAAATAAGGAAGATACTATCCAATACGCATCTTTACAGTTCTGCCTTTGTGGTGGACAAATCTGAACTGACCAATGAGATCCCAGGGAAATTTGTACTGACTGGCGCAGGCTGGGGCCACGGAGTGGGTCTTTGCCAGATCGGGGCTGCCATGATGGGCGCAGAAGGCTATTCGCATGAAGCGATTCTGAAACACTATTTTGTAGGATCAGAACTCGTAAAAGCATACTAAAAAAGTTATGAGTTATAAGTTATGAGTTATGAAGGAGGGGGTAATTGTAATTCTTATTCATTTTTCCTTTGGTAAAAAGATTAACATTCACCACAAAGAGTTTTAATAAATCATAACTCATAACTTCTAACTCATAACTCATAACTAAACTGAAAGGACCAAATTTATGAAATCAACTTCCCGCAGCCCCTGGGCCTGGATTCCAACACTCTATTTCGCAGAGGGTATTCCCTATGTGGTGGCCATGACGGTTGCCGTGATCATGTTCAAGAGACTTGGAATCTCCAACACAGATATAGCTTTGTATACCAGCTGGTTGTATTTACCGTGGGTCATCAAGCCGCTTTGGAGTCCGGTAGTCGACCTCTTCAAAACCAAGCGTTGGTGGATTGTGGTGATGCAATTGCTGATTGGAGCCGGATTGGGTGGTGTAGCCCTGGCCATTCCGATGCCCGGATTCTTCAAGATTACCCTGATCTTTCTCTGGTTGCTCGCATTCAGCTCGGCTACCCACGACATCTCTGCCGACGGTTTCTACATGCTGGGACTGAATGAACACCAACAGGCCTACTTCGTCGGGATCCGCAGTACCTTCTACCGGATTGCCATGATCACCGGCCAAGGTCTGCTGATCATCCTGGCCGGTTACCTGGAAACGACCACAGGGTTGCCTCCGATCGAAATCAATCTAAAGGCGACTCCCGGCTACTCCCAAAATATTTCACTGCCACAAACTGGCCAGGAGGTCTCAAATCCTACCGGGAATGCCTATTTTACAGCATTTCCACAAGAGGCCATCCTCTCCACCCAAAATATTCCGGCCAGGCAAATGGATTCCATCCGGAAGATCGTAACCGCTCATAACCTCTCCCTGGGTTTTGTTGGCAATGGTCGCCAGCAGGCATCTGCCGGTAAGGCGAGTGATTTTTCCCTTTGGTCAAAATACATCTCCAATCCGTTGAAAGGGTTTTTGCAAAGACATTTTCAGAAAGAGGAGGTGAAAATATCCGGAGAGCAGCTCAGCGGAAACCTGGCAGTGGTGGCCATCAAACTCAATGGCAAGCCCGAGGCAGGCAAGGAGATGATCCTCAATTTCAAGTTCAAAAAGGGGGACAACAGCCTGAAACTTTTGGAGGGTGAAAGACTTGCTTTTAACCTTGAAAACTGGGAACAACCGGCCTATCTGCTGTTTCAGGCAGATCCCAAACTTACTTCATCAACCGATGCCAGTTTCAAAGGAACCTCCGGCAACATCCATCTTGCCTGGAGTATTACATTTGTCATTCTGGCCTTCCTCTTCATCCTCTTTTCCTTTTACCACCGTTGGGTATTGCCCTATCCCGATTCAGACAAAAAAGTGCTCAAAAGTGAAGAGAGTATCTTCGGAGCCTTCTTCCGCACTTTTGCCTCTTTCTTCAGACGCAAGGAGATTTGGGTGATCCTCTCCTTTCTGATGTTTTACAGGCTGGGTGAAGCTCAACTGATCAAAATGGCCTCTCCATTCATGCTGGATCCCAGACAAGTAGGAGGCTTGGGCCTCACGACCGGGGAGGTCGGCTTAATTTACGGAACTTTTGGCATTCTGGCATTGACGGCAGGTGGGATACTCGGCGGTCTTGCAGCTTCCCGGAAGGGCTTCCGCTATTGGCTCTGGTGGATGGTGCTGGCCATCAATATTCCACACTTGGCCTACGTTTACCTGGCTTATGCCCAACCAACCAACTACCTTGTAATCAGTCTTTGTGCTGCCATCGAGCAGTTTAGTTATGGTTTCGGATTCACTGCCTACATGTTGTACATGATCTACATAGCCGAAGGAGAGAACAAAACCGCCCATTTTGCCATTGCCACCGGATTCATGGCACTTGGCATGATGTTGCCGGGCATGTTTTCCGGCTGGCTGCAGGATATCATCGGATACAAAAATTTCTTCGTTTGGGTAATGCTTTGTATGATCCCCGGCATGATTCCTGTTTTCTTCCTGAACGTGAAACCTGAATTCGGGAAGAAGGCGAAGGAAATGTGAAAATTGGGAAATGTGAAAATTCG
>CAZVTL010000230.1:5978-6371 GCA_964630075.1 uncultured Tangfeifania sp. | reverse complement strand
CAGGCTACCGTACAGCGAATACTCGACACCGCTGAAATCACAGAGGTTGTAGGTGAGTTTGTTACCCTGAAAAGACGGGGGACCAACATGCTCGGACTTTGTCCGTTCCACAACGAGAAGACCCCTTCGTTCAATGTTTCGCCTGCCAAGGGGATCTACAAATGTTTCGGCTGCGGCAAAGGGGGATCGGCGGTCAATTTCATCATGGAGCATGAACACCTCTCCTTTGTGGAGTCACTGCGCTGGCTGGCCAAGAAATACCACATCGAGGTGCAGGAGAAGGAGGAGCGCCCAGAGGACATCCAGGAACGCAACGACCACGAGAGCCAGATCATTGTCTCCGAATTCGCCCAGAAATACTTTGCCGCCCAGTTGTGGGAGACCGAATACGGC
>CAZVTL010000230.1:0-5968 GCA_964630075.1 uncultured Tangfeifania sp. | reverse complement strand
GGCTGTCGGCCTCAGCTATTTCCACGAACGTGGGTTCAGGGATGACATCATCAAAAAGTTTGGGTTGGGCTACTGTCCCGACGGGAAGGAGCCTTTTACCAATGCGGCCCTGAAAGAGGGATACAAGATGGAGTTCCTCGAAAAGACCGGGCTGACCATCAAGCGCGACGACTGGGTGCGCGACAGGTTTTCGGGCCGGGTGATGTTTCCCGTCCACAGCATCTCCGGCAGGGTCATCGCCTTTGGGGGCAGGACCCTCTCGCAGGAGAAGAGCATCGCCAAGTACCTCAACTCGCCAGAGTCGGACATCTACCACAAAAGCAGGGTCGTCTATGGTATCTATCCTGCCAAGCGGATGATCATCCAGGAGGACAAATGCTACCTGGTGGAGGGTTACACCGATGTGATCGCCATGCACCAGGCCGGGATCGAGAATGTGGTGGCCTCGTCGGGTACTTCATTAACCGTCGACCAGATCAGGCTGATCCGCCGCTTCACCAAGAATATCACCATCATCTACGATGGCGACCAGGCCGGCATCAAGGCCTCCCTGCGGGGGATCGACCTGGTGCTCGAAGAGGGCATCAATGTAAAGGTGCTGCCCCTGCCCGCCGGTGAGGATCCGGATTCCTTTTCCAAGGCGTTGAGCGCCACCGAGCTGGCCACCTACATCAAGGAGAACGAGACCGACTTTATCAAGTTCAAAACCAAGATACTACTGACCGGAATTGAGAACGACCCGCTTTCGCGGGCGAGACTGATTACCGATATCGTCAGTTCCATTTCAGTCATCCCCGAAGAGATCGTCAGGACCGAATACCTCAAGGAGTGCAGCCGGTTGCTGGAGGTACGCGAAGATGTACTTTACAACGAGATCAGGAAGCTGAGACAAAAGAAGAATGAAGCGCCGGCGAACAGGGAATTGCCCCCACCAGCGGATCGGCCAACATCCGCCGAAAGGCCGGAACCGTTGTTAATTGCCGCCACAGCCAATCCTTTTGAACTGGAAGAGCGTGAGATCCTGCGGATGCTGCTCAAATGCGGGTCGCTGAAAATATACGATTTCGAACATGAGGAGAGCGGCGAATGGATTACCGAGACTGTTGCCGCTTATATCTTGTCTGAACTGGAGATCGACAACATGGTCTCCGTCAATCCGGTTATTCAGACCATTCTGGAGGAGTACCGCCAGCACCTGACGGAACCGGAATTTGATGCCATGCGCTTCTTCACGCTGCACGCCAGTCACCAGGTGAGTCAGTTTGCCTCCGATATCCTATCCGAAAGACATCCGTTGAGTCCATTTTGGGAACGGGGCGGAAGTCACATCGAGAAGGAGGAGGATCTCTTGCAGGTGGTGGTGCCCAAACTGGTGCGGGAGTACAAGCTGCGCGTCGTCACCACGATGATGAGCCAGTTGGAAAGCAGTCTGAAATCGGCGGATGCCGTCAAAAATTTCGACCGTTCAATGGAGCTGATGACCTCTTACCAGAAGCTGACAGAGATCAAGAAGATCCTTAGCAAGCAGCTCGACCGCACCGTTAACCCCATCCACAGATGAGCAGGATTTTCCTTACCGGAGGAACCGGCATGCTGGGAGCGCACCTGCTGCTCGATCTTACCAGGAATGGAACAAAAGTTCGCGCCCTGAAACGCAGGAGTTCGGATTTGCAATGGGTTCGAAAGATCTTTTCCTGGTATACCCCCGATGCTGAGAAACTCTTTGGCAACATCGAATGGGTAGATGGGGAACTTATGGACAAGGAGTCCCTCCGGGAAGCTATGGCTGGGGCAGATGGAGTCATTCATGCTGCAGCCAAAGTCTCTTTTGATCCGGGTGACCGCGAGGTGGTATTGAAAGAGAACATCGAAGGAACAGCCAACCTGGTGGATCTGGCACTGGAGCTGAATATCCCCCGGTTCTGCCAGGTCAGTTCGGTGGCTGCATTGGGGAACCAGGATGGGGGAGTGGCAATCAACGAGAGTTTCTCCTGGAAAAACGACCGGAAACGATCGGCCTATTCGGAGAGCAAATTTCAATCGGAGATGGAGGTCTGGCGGGGGATTGAAGAGGGGTTGCAGGCAATTATCGTCAATCCTTCGGTGATACTGGGTCCCGGAAACTGGCGCAACAGCTCTCCCCGACTGTTTCAAACCGTCTTCAATGGAATGAAATTCTACACCTCCGGCGGTACCGGATTTGTGGATGTTCGGGATGTATCGAAAGCCATCCTTCTGCTTCTTCAATCAGATTCATGGGAATCTGTTGTGAACCAACGTTTCGTATTGTCTGCCGAAAACCTTTCCTACCGGGATCTCTTTGGGAAGATTGCCGTGGCATTGCACAAGCCCCAACCGTCCCTGTCAGCCAACCACCTGCTGTTGCAGCTGGGCTGGAGAGCCTCTTGGCTGGTTTCCGCTATTACCGGGAAACAGCCCTCCCTGACCCGCGAGACTGCCAACAGTGCCGGCAGAACCACCCTTTATGACGGATCAAAAATTACCAGGACGATTGATTTTGCCTACACACCGGTTGACAGGACGATTCAGGAGATCGGGAAGATCTTTCTGGATGATGTTGTATCTTGATTTGTGCCCATAAAATATTACACAGAGGAAGAAGGAGAAGCACGGAGTTACAAAGAGATCAAGATAATATATATTCTCCGTATAACTCTGTGGTTCCTCTGTGAAACTCCGTGTAACTCAATATTGCAAAATAATCGCTCTTGTGTAGCGTTTAATAATCTGACTTCGTATTGACAGCAAAACGAATACAAAAAGATGAGATGAAGAAGCTCTTCAACTTCATGGTAATAGGTTTATTGCTGATTGTTACACTTTCCTGTGAGAAAGCGACCGAAGAGTCACGGCTGGATTCCAATCTTGCAGCAGCGAGTTTTAGCTTCCTGAAGAGCACCAAGGCTTCCAATGAGGCCAATGAACTGCGCTCCTCTGCCTATTCTGCCGCCTTTGAAATTACGAAGGTGGAGCGGAACAAGGAGATGCTGAACATTACTGTTACTTACCAGGAGGGTTGTGGCAACAGCAGTTTCGACCTGATCTGGAACGGGTTGGTGATGGAGTCCTATCCCGAGATGATCATTGTATACATACGAAGGAGTTCTGATTGCGGGGTGGATCTAAAACCAGCCTCCAGGGTTTTGTCGGTCAACCTCACTCAATACCTGGGGGATGCTGCATTGGCCCAAAGAGTCAAGGTCATCTTGTGCAACAGTTCCAAAAAAGCAAACACAGAAAATTCAGATATTCCGGTTTCGAGTAATTGAGTAATTTACGCGTAGAGAATTTATCAATTCAAATGCATTTTGGAAAGTAGCAAAGAGGAGAACATTGAATTTATCATTCAGGGTTGCATCAGGAAGAAGGAGAAATTCCAGGAGATCCTGTACAAGAGATTCTTCGGCTATGCCTTGAGTGTGGCGTTGATGTACAGTCGTCAGCGCAATGAGGCACTTGAGGTAGTGAACGACAGTTTTGTGAAGGTATTTTCCAACATCGGGAAATATGACCCCACGAAACCGTTCCGGGGATGGCTGCGCAAAATTGTGATCAACACCTCTATCGACAATTTAAGAAGAAGCACCAAGGCACATCTGCATGTTGAAGCTGAAAAATGCCCGATTCCGGATGAAACCCCCAATGCCATTAGCCACCTGGCAGCCCAGGATATCATTGAAATCCTGAATCTCTTGCCGCACTACCACAAAACTGTCTTCTGCCTCTTTGAAATTGAGGGATACAGTCATGATGAGATCGCTGAACAACTGGGTATTCCCACGAGTTCATCGAGGGTTTATTTAACGCGGGCCAAGCAACAACTAAGGGAGTTGTTCCCGGTTAATTATTTACAAGAATGAAGAAAAAAGATACCACCGAAAGCGAAATAATCGCGCAGATCAGGCGGTCGCTCGAAAACTACGAAGAGCCCTATGTACCGGGTTCCTGGGAGGGTTTCCTGCAGAAAAGAGGAAATCAAAGGAGAAAATTCCTGGTAAGGATCGCCTCCGGGATCGCTGCATGCCTCTTGCTGGGGCTGATCGGACTTAACTTTTTCCAATCCGGCAGGAGCGATCTGTCGAAGTTGACTGCTGAAAAATCCACAGCTGCTGTCAGTGAAGAAAAACTGGAGGAGATGACCTACATTCAGGAAGCGCCTGTAGTCGTAGCTGCTACCAATCCTGTGAATAGAACCATTGGCACAACCGCACCGGCCACTGTCAAAGCATCAAATCTGCCACATCAGCTTCAAGCCGCCTACAATGCGCAGAGTGAGCACACCCTTGCAAATCCGTCTGAATCAAAAGATACAATTGGCCAATCCGATACCTTGCTGGCCGGCTTGGCGAAGCCAACAGCCAAAGTGGTGGAAGATTCGGTGAAAAGCAAACAGGATAACACCTCCAACACCAAGGCGGAGCAGACCTATCTTGCCATTCAATCCGTTGAAGCGAATAACAAGATTGCGGATGATCCAAAGCGTAAAGTAAGATTTGGGGTTAACTTCTCTCCGGGTTTAAATTCTTCCCAATCGGCCAGCAGTGTCAATTATACGGGAGGTGTAAGCGCGGATATCCCATTGTCCTCACACCTTCAGTTGTCTACCGGATTGCAGGTCGAGAACCAGAACCTCGTCAAAGAGTTTCCGAGTATTGCCGCCTCTTCGACGGCACCCCGGAACGAGATCAAACGAGAACTGATCAATCTGGATCTTCCGTTAAATCTTACCTGGAAGTTCGTGGCGGAGAAATCTCATGCCTACTATGTTTCAGCCGGCATCTCCTCACTGGTGCATCTCAAACAGGAGGACCGGAATACCACCTATTCGCAGGATCTGATTCCTGTCACTTCGCTGGTTAATGGAGAGTCAGTAAAATCGTACAATGTGGTTGATATGGTATCCGTGACGCAAAACAGCGTAGCTCCCACCCAGACTTTTGATTTCGCTGGCCGGATCAACCTGATGGTTGGATTTGAGAAAAAGCTGACCAACAGGTTCTACCTCCACATAGAGCCCTATACCAAAATTCCTACCTCCGGACAAGCTGCAGGCAGTTTCAATTATACTACTTCAGGGATAAACTTCAAGGTATCCTTCTAGTCAGGTTAATGGAATAATAAGTAGTTACAGATTCAAATCCACTGCTACCTGCAATTCAAGTGTGATGTCGCGCAAAGAACGCGGAGAACGCAAAGTAAAAAACAGGACAATAATTACTGTACTTTGTAAGAAAAAAAACAGTGCTTTGTAGCGTTTCACCAGTACCGTTTCGTATAGATGATCAAAACCAAAATTTATCAACCAATGAAGAACATTGTTCTATTTTGCATACTCATCGTTTTTTTGAATGGGTGCACCGAAACCGATGAAATCTATACGGGAGATAATGCTAAGCTGATCTTTCAATCTGAATACACCAACTATGCCTGGGGTTACAACCACAATGGCTGGATGATGGACAGTTCAGGCAAAGCCAGGAGCTTTCAGAAAACTGCCCCATGGGTTTTTCCCGATTCACTTGGCTACATCTCTGAGGCTGACATGCTGAAAAATTTAGCCGCCTGCGATGCTGATTTGAAACAGATCTCCGCAACTGAATTTAGCAAATATGCAGAAAAGGCAGCCACCTGCGTGAGTGGGACCCTTACAAAACCTGAGAACAAGATGGCGGATGCCGGTGCAAATGTTTGGGCTTTCTATTATTATGATTCAACCAAAAAAGGATACAAAAGAGTGATCCTTGACATGACGGGCGACTGGTCACAACAGAACCTGGCACCCACTGCCAAAGAGGTGGTTGAATGGATGAAGACGGTGAAATAATGTGGAAATTGGAAAATGTGACAATGTGACAATTCGACAATGTGATAATTCGACAATGTGATAATTCGACAATGTGACAATTCGACAATGTGATAATTCGACAATGTGACAATTCGACAATGT
>CAZVTL010000229.1:0-6375 GCA_964630075.1 uncultured Tangfeifania sp. | reverse complement strand
ACAGGGAGACGAACCCTTCATTCAACCTGAACAGATTATCCTCCTGCAAAAACCCTTCGTAGAAGATCCATCAACGGAAATAGCGACATTGATTCAGCAGATTAAAAAATCGGAAGTGCTCTTCAATCCAGCGGAGGCAAAAGTAGCCCTCAATATTCATGGTAATGCCCTGTTTTTTAGTAGGATGCCAAGACCAATGGTGTTTAAATCAGAGCAGAAGGATTGGATAAATGCTTTTACCTACCATTGTCATGTTGGTATTTATGCCTACCGCACCGATATTTTGCAGAAGCTAAGCCAATTGCCTGAAGGATACCTCGAAAAAGCCGAATCATTGGAGCAGCTTCGGTGGCTCGAAAACGGTTATCAAATTAAAACCAAGGTTACGGAGCATTCCACGGTAGGTATTGATACTCCGGAAGAGTTGGCGCTGATCGTTGCAGAGGGAATTGATAAATATTATACAAAGCGTTAACTCGGTTAAATGTGCTAACTTTATACTTTCAGGAAATTTAAGTTAACTTAAATATATAATACGATGGAAGTGCCTCGGTTGGTCAGAGAGGATCCTTATTTACAGCCGTATACTTCTGATTTTCTGCGATGGGCTGACAAATACCGATCCAAGGAGAAGGAGTTGCTGGGAAGTATCTCCTTGCTGGATTTTGCTTCGGGTCACGATTATTTTGGCCTCTTCAAAACTGACGGGGGCTGGATCTTCCGGGATTGGGCTCCGAATGCCACAAGGATCTTTCTCGTTGGGAATTTCAATGGATGGCAGGACCAGGCGGATTATGAATTGAAAAATGCAGGCAATGGCTCCTGGGAAGTAATGCTGCCGCTTTCTGCAATACACCACGGTGATCTGTATGCCCTCTCCATGTATTGGCCGGGAGGTTCCGGGAAACGAATTCCCGCATGGGCAAAGAGAGTGGTTCAGGACAGTGTAACACATATTTTCAATGCCCAGGTGTGGGCTCCGTCCGAATCCTTCCATTTCAGGCACCATTTCATCCCGATGAAGGAGGCACCACTTATTTACGAGTCCCATGTTGGAATGGCCGGGGAGGAGCCGCGTGTTCATACTTACAACGAGTTCAGGTTCGAAATGCTGCCGCGCATCAAAGCTGCAGGTTACAACACGATACAGTTGATGGCGATTCCGGAACATCCCTACTACGGAAGTTTTGGCTACCATGTATCCAGTTTTTTTGCTCCCTCCTCCAGGTTTGGAACGCCTGAGGAGTTGAAGCACCTGATCGATGAGGCCCATGGAATGGGGATGGCAGTCGTGATGGACCTGGTCCATTCCCATGCCGTTAAAAATGTGAATGAAGGACTGGGACTTTACGATGGTACCAGAACCCAGTTTTTCCATGAGGGAGCAAGGGGCGAACATCCTGCGTGGGATTCCTTCTGTTTCAACTATGCAAAAAACGAAGTTATTCACTTCCTTTTGTCCAATATCAAATATTGGCTGACTGAATTCAAGTTTGATGGGTTTAGGTTCGATGGGGTAACCAGCATGCTGTATTACGACCATGGTTTGGGGAAAGCCTTCACCCAATATGCCGACTATTTCACCCCCAACCTGGACGATGAGGCAGTTGTCTATTTTATGCTGGCCAACAAGCTGGCACACGAGATTAATCCGCAGGTACTTTCCATTGCCGAAGAGATGAGTGGATTACCCGGTTTGGCTGCCCCTTTGAGCAGTGGTGGCCTGGGTTTTGACTACCGGATGTCGATGGGGGTTCCCGATCTTTGGATCAAATTGATCAAGGAGCAACAGGACCATGAGTGGAATGTTGGTCATCTTTTCCATGAACTGACTGCCCATCGTGCCGAGGAGAAGGTGGTGAGCTATGTGGAGAGCCACGATCAGGCAATGGTAGGGGACAAGACAGTTATCTTCAGGCTGATTGACAAGGAGATGTATTACAGCATGCGCAAAGATCAGCCCAATCTGACGGTCGACCGGGGAATTGCCCTCCACAAGATGATCCGGTTGGTGACCATTGGATGTGCCGGAGGTGCCTACCTCAATTTTATGGGTAATGAATTTGGGCACCCCGAATGGATCGATTTTCCCAGGGAGGGAAATGATTGGTCCTATCAGCATGCCCGGAGAATCTGGAGCATTTCAGAGTCGCCTGAGCTGAAATTTCACTGGTTGTTGGATTTTGACAAGGCGATGATCCATCTGTTCAAAAAAGAGCGGATCCTGGATTCACCGGAGGTATGGCGAATTCACGACAACATGCCCGATCAGGTACTTGCCTTCAAGCGGAAAAACTTCTTGTTCGTGTTTAACTTCAATCCTGAAAAGTCCTTTGAAGATTACGGAATTCACTGTGAACCTGCAAAATTTAAGGTGATCCTTCAGACGGATGCTCATGAGTTCGGAGGGTTTAACCGGATCGATGACAGGATGACTTACTATTCTTTACCGGAAAGTGGCATGGGATCGCCGCACCAGTTGAAGCTTTATTTGCCGGCAAGGACAGCGATTGTTTTACAGCAGCAAGCCTATGTGAAGGTAAGGTAAAAGTTGTACTTATCTCTAAATCTCCTATCTTAGTGGCAGGGTTTGATGGCAATGATTGGTCATTGGCAGTTGCTTCATAGATTTTGCTGTCTGGCTGTAGCGTCAATCCAAAATCGAAAATTTTAGATAGCATGACCGGATTACACGAAGTGCAGTTAACCGAAAACAAGCGGAGTTCGCAGACCTACATTCTCGCAACAGCTTTTCTTACCCTATTTGCCATAGTCGGTTTGATTATCTATGGTTTACCTTTCTTCTATGATTTTATGGTCAAGGAGTATGGCTGGTCAAGGGCAGAGGTAACCTCGGGGAATGCCTTGGGAAAACTACTGGTGGCACCCTTGTTCGGTTTCCTGGCCGGCTGGATGATCGACCGTTTCGGGCCACGCAGGTTGATGCTGGCCGGCGCACTGCTGGCAGGAACCGCATTGGTCGGACTGAGTTATGCCGACAATCTTCCCATGTTTTACCTGTTTTATGTTTTCAATGCAATTGGTTATGTCTTTGGAGGCCCACTTCCATGCCAGGTATTGATATCGAGGTGGTTTGACAAGAACAGGGGAAAGGCAATGGGTATTGCCTACCTTGGAATCGGAGCAGGTGGGGCATTTGCCCCCCAGATTATCAGGGCACTGGAAGGAAATTTCGGATGGCACCTGGCCTTGGCCATGCTCGGTGTGTTGGTTGTTTTGATTGCCTTTCCGATGGCCTTTTTCATCAAGGACTCTTCTGGTGAGCCTATGGAGAAACAGAAAGAAGCTGCTGCAGTTCCCATTGGTTCCATCTTACGGAACCCCAATTTTTACCTTCTGGCCATCGGCAGCATGTGCTCAATTGGAGCAGTCGGAGGAATTAGTCAGCACTTGAAGCTCTACCTGCGCGATCTGGATTTTTCCCAGGCCCATGCCGCGAATGTGATGTCATTTGTACTGTTTTCCAGTCTGGCTGGCAGGGTATTGATGGGATTCCTGGCTGACCTGATCAACCGGAAATATGTCATGATACTGATCTATATGATTGTTGCCTGCGCCATTCCGCTACTGTTACTTCCAGATTTTCCCGGCAGAATTTACCTTTTTGCTGTAATTTTTGGAATCGGGCTCGGCGGTGACTACATGATTATTCCATTGATGGCGGCAGACTTGTTCGGTATCAAAGCTTTGGGGAGAACCATGGGTATCATCCTGGTGGCCGACGGAATAGCTGAATCGCTGGTCCCGGTAAAAGTTGGTCAACTTTATGACGTAGCTACCAAGAGTTATGCTACCGGATTTAGCTTTTTGATCGGTCTGGCATTGCTGGGAGCGGTAATTGTCGCTTTTTTGCCGAAGACGAGAAGGCAGGTGGCATAGAGCATGGAGATATGATGGGGAGACTGGGGGACTTAGGGACTTGGAGACAGGGCGAGTGGTTAAATTGACCATGACAATGAATTCGGGAAAATCTTACCCTGAAAGGGTTAAAAATGAATTGCCCCGGGTGGAGCGGAGCAGAACCCGGGGTTGAAGAATGAATGGAGTTCACCGTCCACGATAGCAAATTGGGAAGAAAAAAATGTGGGGATCGGACGGAAGGAGCAAAGTGAAGTTAGAACAAAATAATATTGAATTATTACCAGTCAAACAATTGACGATTTTTTCAACATGATTATAAATTACAAAATTCAACCACAAGATCTGAATGAGAAGCTCAATCGCTTCTGGGATTTGTCCGGAGAGAAGATCAAATCGATCGAAAGAGAGTACGATACGACAAAGGGTGCTCCTGTTTTTACGCGCAATGGAAAATACACCACCAGAGGCTGGACGGAATGGACCCAGGGTTTCCAGTTCGGTTCAGCCATTCTCCAATTTGACGCGACCGGTGATGAATCCTTTCTGGAGACTGGCCGAAAACAAACCGTTAATGCCATGGCGCCCCATATCAGTCATGTTGGGGTGCACGACCATGGGTTCAACAACCTTAGCACCTATGGGAATCTTCACCGGCTGATGAAGGAAGGCAAAATTCCGTTCAATGAGTGGGAAAAGAGCTTTTATGAACTGGCCATCAAGGCATCGGGTGCCGTTCAGGCCGATCGTTGGAGCAGTATTCCCGGAGGAGGATTTATCTACTCCTTCAACGGACCGCATTCGCTCTTTGTCGATACCATCCGCTCCTGCCGGATTTTGATGCTGGCACACAGGTTGGGACACTACCTACCGGGAGAGAACGACAAAAAGATCTCGCTCTTCCAGCGCGCCATCGACCACCTGCTGGCAACGGCAAAATACGCGGTCTATTACGGCGAAGGCCGCGACAGTTACGATGTTTGGGGCCGCACTGCCCACGAATCGGTCTTCAACCCCAACGACGGAAACTACCGCTGTCCGAATTCACAGCAGGGATATACCGGTTTCTCCACCTGGACCCGCGGACTGGCCTGGGCCATGCTGGGATTTGCCGAAGAGCTCGAATTTCTGAGCACACTTCCGGAGAACGAGTTTGAAACCACTGCAAGCAAAGAACAAGTCATGCAGGCAGTAACAAAAGGAGCGAAAGCCACTTGCGACTTCTACCTGGCCAATACCCCCACCGATGGTATTCCCTACTGGGATACCGGAGCGCCGGGATTGGTACACCTGGGAGAATACCTTACCAGGAAGTCAGATCCCTACAACGATTATGAACCCATCGACGGATCTGCAGCAGCCATTGGTGCTCAGGGACTCCTCCGCCTCGGTCATTTTTTGAAAGCGGAAGGGAAATCAGAAGAGGGTAATCGTTATTGGCAGGCTGGATTGACAGTTGTAGACACGCTGCTCGATGCCCCCTATCTTTCAGCGGATCCTGCTCACCAGGGAATTTTGCTCCATTCGGTCTACCACCGTCCCAATGGTTGGGACAACATCCCGAACGGTTTCAAAATACCCTGCAACGAATCGAGCATGTGGGGTGATTACCACATGCGCGAAGCAGCACTCTATTTGCACAAGATCGTCAAAGGAGAACCTTACTATACTTTCTACAACGGAATGAACACGCCATGATCACCAAAATTGAAGATCTCTCCAAACTTTGTGTCCATACTTTAACAACCAGACCCTGGAGCCTGGAGGAGTGCGTGAAGAATTACACTGCTGCCGGTATCCATGGAATCACCATCTGGCGCAACGTATTGGAAAACCAAAACCTACAGGAGGCAAAAAAATTGCTGGATGACCACCGGATGAAGGTTGTTTCGCTGGCACGTGGTGGCTTCTTCCCTTCTGTCCACCAAAGAAAGCGGGAGGACGCTGTAGAAGACAACCTTTGGGCCATCGAACAGGCTGCTGCAGTAGGTGCACCTACAATCGTACTGGTTTGCGGAGCAGATGGGGGGCAGTCGCTTGAAAAATCAAGGGAACAAATCGCCGAGGCGATTGTTAAAATCCTTCCGGCTGCCCGCGAAGCTGGTGTCAAACTGTCGATCGAACCGCTTCATCCCATGTATGCCGGCGACCGTTCGGCCATCAATACCCTCTCGCAGGCGAACGACCTGGCAGAGTCGATCAATTCTGAATGGGTTGGTGTGGCAGTGGATGTCTACCATATCTGGTGGGATCCGACACTAAAGGCAGAAATTCAGCGGTGTGCTGCCAAAAACCATCTCTTTGCCTTTCATGTATGTGACTGGAATGTTCCCACCAACGATTTTCTGAACGATCGGGGTTTGATGGGCGACGGATGCATTCCGGTAAAACAGATCCGTGGCTGGGTGGAAGAAGCAGGATTTTCAGGCTACAACGAAGTTGAAATTTTCTCAGATAAATATTGGGCAACCGACCAAAAAATGTATCTTGAAAAAA
>CAZVTL010000228.1:1084-6391 GCA_964630075.1 uncultured Tangfeifania sp. | reverse complement strand
AATTCATTGTCCGTCGCGACAACAACGAAGACCGTTATGTTTGGGCAAATGCAGCACCAATCTATAATGCACAAGGAATTCAGACATCAGCAATTGTTGTTTTTCTTGATATTACCGATCGCAAACAGGCGGAAGAAAAGCTTCATACACTTGAACAACAAAGCCATGCATGGTTAGAGAATTCACCCACCTGTACCAAAATCGTGGATCTTGAATTCAATCTGCAATTCATGAGTAGCGCCGGAATAAAGGGACTAAAAATCGACGATATCACCCCTTATTATGGCAAACCCTATCCATTCCATTTTTATCCCGAGTCATTTAAAACCCAAATGACAGGAAACATGATGAAGGCGAAAAAAACCGGGGAAGTAATTATCCAGGAAGCTCCTGTTGTTGATATCAACGGGAATGAAGTCTGGTATCACTCAACCATTGTACCTGCAAAGGATAATAATGGCCGGATTGAATACCTGATCATCGTCTCCATGGATACCACTGAACGACAGTGGGCACAAGAAAATCTAAGAAAAAGCGAAGCAATAAAAAACAAATTGGTTTCAAATATTGGTGATGTAATCGTCATTATCGACCAAAATGGAATAAACCAGTATAAAAGCCCGAACATAACAACATTATTTGGTTGGCAACCTGAAGAATTGGTTGGCAAAAGTACATGGGACACCATACATCCTGACGATCTTGATCATGCCAGGCAATTTATTGGCTCACTCGCTGCTGAACCCAACGCAACAGGAACAACTGAAATCAGGTACAAACGCAAGGACGGCAGGTATGTATGGATTGAAATTACAGTGGCAAATCTCTTGTCCGATCCCGATATCAATGGGCTATTAGGAAATTATCATGATATCACCGAACGAAAGCTGGCTGAGGAAGAACTGAAAAGCGTCAAAGCCAGTCTTGAGCTATGTCTGGAAGCAAGTCAGATCGGAATCTGGAGCCATGACCTGATAGAAGATTCCGAGCATATAAAAGAGGTCTCCATCAGGGATCTGAAACATGATCAGATCTTTGGATACAAGGAAAAGATTGCTTCATGGGGACAGGAAAAAATGCTTGAACATGTTATTGACGAAGACAAGGAAGCTACACGGAAGGCCTTCGATAATGTATTCGAAAAGGGCCGCCTTGATTTTGAATGCAGGATACTTTGGCCTGACAATACAATTCATTGGATCGCCTGTGGGGGGAAGGTTAATAAAGATAGTGCCGGGCAGCCAACGCAAATAAACGGAACGGTAATGGACATCACCGAGCGTAAGCTGGCCGAGCAGGAACTAACCAGAGCCAAGGACCACGCGGAAGAAAGCGACCGATTAAAATCAGCTTTTCTTGCCAATATGAGCCACGAAATACGCACCCCTATGAATGGGATTCTCGGATTTACGGATCTTCTGCAAGATCCTGACCTGAGCAGCGAAACGAAAAGAAGTTACATCGAATTGGTTCATATAAGCGGGCAAAGGATGTTGAATACAGTGAATGACATCATTGAAATCTCAAAAATTGAATCCGGAATGGTTTTCTTGAATATTTCACCAACAAATGTGAACAGGAAAGTAGAGGAACTGATAAAGTTTTTTGTTCCTGAAGCTGCTGCAAAGGGATTGATATTGCAGCTTGAGAAATTGTTGCCTGAAGCGGATTCGGTTCTACTTACAGATGCATTAAAACTATATTCTATTCTGAACAACCTTATTAAAAATGCCATAAAATTTACCGATCAGGGGTCTATAAAAGTAGGCTGTTCCAAAAAAGACAATTTCTTGGAATTCTACGTTTGTGATACCGGAATAGGCATCCCCGCCAGCAGGAAAGAGGCCATCTTCGATCGTTTCGTACAGGCAGATATTGGCGACAGAAGGGCTTTTCAAGGTTCCGGATTGGGGCTTTCCATCTCCAAAGCCAATGTGGAAATGCTTGGCGGAACCATTTGGGTGGAAAGTGAACAGCACAAGGGTTCCACCTTTTACTTCAGATTGCCTTGCGATTCTGGAAACAAGGAGGAACGACAAGACAAGGTTATTGCTTCATCGCCTAAAAAAGATGGCCGAAAATCCAACCATGTTTCAGGATTGAAAATATTGATAGCAGAGGACGATGCAGTATCAGATAAGCTTATTTCAATCATGATCGAACAGTTTGGGAGTGAAATCATGAAAGCCGAAAACGGCAGAAGTGCTGTTGAGATTTGCCAAAATAATCCGGATATCGATTTGATTCTGATGGACCTCAAAATGCCGGTAATGAATGGCCTGGAAGCGACCCGGCAAATCCGCCAATTCAATGAAGAGGTTGTCATCATCGCACAGACAGCTTACGGTCTTTCAGGCGATAGAGAAAAGGCAATTGAAGCGGGTTGCAACGATTATATCGCAAAACCGATCAGGAAAGATGGATTGATGGAGTTAATACAAAAGTATTTCAACAAATAAAGGCAGGTCACCCTACATCAAAAAAGCGTCCCGGTTCATCTAACGAGTGTCACTCTTCCAACGAGTGTCACTCTTCATCCAACGCATGTAAGGGCTCTTCCAACGAGCGTCCCCGTTTCCCCGTTTCTCCGTTTCCTCGTTTCACTGTTTCCCCGTTTCCCGTTTCCCCGTTTCCCCGTTTCTCCGTTTCTCCGTTTCCCCGTTTCCCCGTTTCCCCGTTTCAACTCAAATCTCCACAATGGTAATCCCCGATCCCCCGAACTGCACATGTTCATCCCTGAATTTCCTGACAGCCGGCTCCGATTTGAGGTAGGCCCTGATCAGTTCACGCAAAATCCCGTTCCCTTTGCCATGCAGGATATGCAGTTCATTGGCCTCTACCATGATGGCTTCGTCAATAAACTCCTGAATTTTCTGGAGCCCCTCCTCGGCACGCAAACCTCGCACATCAATGCGTGGTTTGAAGTTGAGTTTTCGCTCATTGATCTCACTGCTTACCCTTGAGGCCGTCTGGTTTTCCCTGTTTTTCTTTACTTCATTGTGGGAGATCAGCTCGATCCGCTCTCTTTTCACCACAGAGCGCAACTGTCCAAAGGCTACAACCAAATTGTTGCCATTAATTTCCAGAACGATGCCCGGAGCCTCCTGATCTTTCAATTTGATCCAGCTACCCACTTCAGGCTCACTATTTTTTTGGGGGAGCTCAGTTTTACCCATTTTAGTTTGCTCCTTCAGCGGCCTGTTTTTCTTCACAATTTCCCGTTGCCGGATCTTCTCCATCTTCCGGACAATCTGTTCATCCTCCTCATCCTTTGCAACGGAAACCACCTCTTTAAACTCTTCCAGCTTTTTCCTCGCTTCCCTGGTCTTCTCCTTTTCCGCAGAAGCCTCCTTGATTTCACGTATGGTCTGTTCCACTATTTTGTTGGAAGAGGCCAGTAGCTCGGCGGCCTCATTCTTGGCCTTGTCAAGGATCTCTCTTCGCAGCTTTTTTACCTCTGAAAGATTCTCCTCATAGGTTGAGGTAAGTTCTTCCAGTTTTTTCTCCGATTGCCGGATGTTCTGACGCTTGGTCTCCCAATAGCGCTTGTCACGGACAATGTCGCGGAGGTGCTTGTCAAAATCGATATGGTCCTTGCCGATTTTATCGGTGGCTTCCTGCAAAATATCCTCGGGCAGACCTATTTTTCGGGCAATCTCAAAGGCAAAGGAACTGCCTGGCTTTCCAATCTGGAGCTGAAAGAGTGGCTCCATTCTGTTGGAGTCGTACATCATTGCGCCATTGACAATTCCGGGTACGGAAGAGGCGAAATGCTTGAGGTTGGTATAATGCGTGGTAATGACGCCATAGCTCTGCAGGTTGTTGATGCGGTTCAGGATCGACTCTGCAATGGCACCCCCCAACATTGGTTCAGTGCCTGTTCCAAACTCATCAATGAGTACCAGCGATTTTGGATTACAGTTTCTGACGAAGAATTTCATGTCGCTCAGATGTGAACTGTAGGTGCTCAGGTCGTTGTCGAGCGACTGGTTATCGCCGATGTCGATGAATATTTTGTCAAAAATACCCACCACACTATCCAGGTGCAATGGCACCGGTATCCCGCACTGGATGCAATATTGAAGCAGACCTACCGTCTTCAGGCACACGGATTTGCCACCTGCATTGGGACCGGAAATCAGCAGAATCCGATCCTCTTTGGTTAAACGAATATTGAGAGGTACGATCTTTCTCTTTTCCCTGGCAAGGTTTCGCTCCAATAGCGGATGTCTTGCATCCAGCCAGTTGAGCTCCGTCTCCCTGACCAGCAATGGCTTCACCGATCTGCTCTCGTTCGACCACAAGCCCTTGGCCCGAATGAAGTCAAGAATACCCAATATTTCATAGGACATCTCGAGATCCGCCGCATATGGACGCAATTCATCGGTGAATTTGGTAAGGATTTTTACGATTTCACGCCGCTCGGCAGATTCCAGTTCACGTATACGGTTGTTGGTTTCAACGATCTCCTCCGGTTCAATGTAAGAAGTTCGGCCGGTGGCGGATTCATCGTGAACAATACCCCTGATTTTTCGTTTGTTGCTGGAGAGTACAGGAATGACAGCCCTTCCATCCCGTATGGAAATGCTCACATCTTTTTCTACCAACCCTTCAGCCTGGGCATGCTTGAGGATCTTGGCCATAATTTTGGAAATGCCGGCCTGCAGCGAAAGCATCTCCCTCCTTATTTTAACCAGTTCGGGAGAGGCATTGTCCTTGATCGTTCCGTTTTTACTCAGAATCTGATCGATCTTGTCATAGAGAAAAGGGAATATGTGGATCCCTTTTACGACCAGGTATAGCCTTGGGAAAAGCTCCTGCTCCTTCTCCTTGAAGAAATTGGCGATGGACCTCAGGGTTTCGAGCGATCTTTTCAGGTCAAAAAGTTCGAAGACCTCCAGAAAAGTTCCCTCTATTTTGGCCTTTTTAGGGACGGGCCGCATATCTATAAAGTATCCGGTCGGAAAATTGAACTCCTCCCGGATGATTTTTTGAAATTCCACAGTTTCGTCAAGCTGCTTCTCGATGTAATCAAAATCCGGGGAAAATTGACACAAGGTTGCCTGCTCTTTGCCCATTTCACTCAGACAACGGCCGCTCACCAGCTCCCTGATCTTGTCAAATCCAACTTTGTTTTCGAAATTTTCCGGATAAATGTTCATGAGATCAAATGGAATAGTGCTCCCGAATTCCCGGGATTAAAAATCTATATTTAAACACTCTATAAGAAACTGTTTAAAATTCTTACACAACTTGTCCCGATTTGTCGGGAGAGAATTTATAACTCCAAAATGAAATTTAAAATAA
>CAZVTL010000228.1:0-1074 GCA_964630075.1 uncultured Tangfeifania sp. | reverse complement strand
TATACCTAATTGCATAAATTACTATAAACCTTCTATTTTCGATTAATAGAGATTAATTCTCTGTGTTATAAATTTAAACAGTCTTTAAGATTACGTCGTAAAAATAGCAAGAAAAAACAGCGCAACAATTTGAAAACCCAATTAGCGTTGGACCATTCCCTTCTAAAATTACTTTTTTGATTAACTTTGTTTCAAAATCATCAAAATATGGTTCAATACATCTGTAAAATTCTGCTGCGTCTCATGCGGTTCAAGGCTGTCGGGGGCGTTATTCCTGAACCCAAAGCCATCGTATTGGGTGTTCCGCATACCTCGAATTGGGATTTTATCATCTCTTTTATCTACTACCGGGCCGTTGGTGGTAAATCCAATACCATGGTTAAAAAGGAGTTTTTCTTCTGGCCATTAAGCTATTTAATTCGATGGATGGGCGGAATTCCAGTCGACCGCTCCAGGGGCGCCAGCCTGATCAAGCAGATTTTGGCTGAATTTGAACGGAGAGAGGTGATGCATTTGGCTATTGCTCCGGAGGGAACCCGCAAGCCCGTTGCCAAATGGAAGGGTGGTTTTCACACCATTGCCCGCACGGCCAATATTCCCGTCTACATGGCCTTCTTTGACTGGGGCCGGCGGCAAATTGGCTACACCGAGAAGATTGAATTGACCGACGATCTGCAGGCTGATTTGAAGCGAATCAGGCAATGGTACAAGGACCACAACATCATTGGCCGCCATCCGGAGGGGATGAATTACGGGGATGATCTGGATTAGCTCCCAATTAATTATACACAATGGATCTGCTTCGGATTTCACTGGTTCAACTCGACATTAGCTGGGAATCACCGGTTCAAAACAGGCTAAAGTTGGAAAGTCTGCTCGAACCACTCACCGGTCAGACTGACCTCATCCTGCTACCTGAAATGTTTACCACCGGGTTCTCGATGAAGGCCAGGGAATTGGCTGAAACAATGGATGGAGAGAGTGTCAGCTGGATGAAATTTCAGGCAAAAAAGACAGGATCGGCTATCGCCGGAAGCCTCATCATGGAGGAGATGGGGCACTTTTACAACAGAT
>CAZVTL010000227.1:0-6418 GCA_964630075.1 uncultured Tangfeifania sp. | reverse complement strand
TCGAAGTTGCCAATATCCTTTTATAATTGACAAATATCGATTTCGATATTCTTAAAGATAAAGCCTCCCTTCGGGGAGGCTTTTTTTGTGTGGGGGGCAGGGGGAATGGTAGAGACTCGCCCTTCGACTATAAGTACCACATCGTCTGTAATGTCGTGTTTAGCAATTTTGGTGCTGGGATTTTGGTGGAGCGTTTTTTATCATTTTTTTGATAATGAATTCGAATAGTTATCCAGAAAGTTTTTGCGTAAATTTGAAATTGAAAATTGTGTAGTTTAATGATTAATGTTCAGAAACAAATAGATTATTGGATAAGCGGCGCTGAAGATGATTTGGTAACTGCTGATTTATTAATTCGCGGAAATCGTGTTCTTCATGGCTTGTTCTTTTGTCATTTGGTGATTGAAAAAGGCTTGAAAGCTCATTACGTGAAGAATGCTTTGGAAGTAGCTCCCCGTACACACAACCTGATTATACTTTCTGAACAGTCTGGATTAACATTGGAGGGGGATACTCCAATATTTTTAGGGATATTAATGAAGTATCAGTTACAAGGAAGGTATCCTGATTATAGTCCAGCTTTGCCTGATCAAGTTAGGGTGATGGAATATTTTAATAAGACTAAAGCATTGTTAATATGGCTAAAAATGAGGTTGTAGCTCTATTAAAAGCGTATATTGGCCTTTTGCGTTCTGAAGGCATATCTGTGGATAGGGCTTTTTTATATGGAAGTTATTTATCGAACAGTGCAACGAATGAAAGCGACATTGATTTAATGATCGTATCAGAAGATGTGAATGATGATTATTTGGCTGGTAAAATTTGGAATTTAACGAAGAAAGTGAATTCCAGGATTGAGCCATTTTTAGTTGAGACAAATAGGTTCTATGGTAATGAAAATTCTCCATTGGTTGAGCTTGTAAAAAGGACTGGATTAGAGATTTCATAATCTTAGTAATGTTCTTGCCACTTAAAGTACGGTGGATTAATTGACCCTTTTTGGATAAAGCCGATTGGTAGGATCTGACAATGGATGCCAGGGATCCCTTTTGAGGGGAAATGGCAGCCATTTTTGGGTTTTTTGTTGGTAGCATGGGTAGAGACGTTGCATGCAACGTCTTTGCATGCAACGTCTGAACTAATGTCTGCCTCTGGCAAAGCGATGCATGGAAAGTGATTGGGTGCCGCGATTTCTGTTAAGTGGATATTGTTGCACAGGGTGCCGTTCACGCAAAATTATTTACCGCTTTAAACAATGACGGATGCATTCAATGTAGCCTCATATGCAGAGCCGAATTTTTCTGGAATAAAGAATGAACTTGTTTTTTTTGTAACTTTGAAGAAAAAAGAATGGAATCTTTAACTGACAGAATTACAGTAGATATCAATGTTTGTAATGGTAAACCGACCATTCGTGGTAAAAGAATTACAGTACAAACAATTTTGGAATTTTTGAGTGCAGGTGATTCCAAAGCAGAAATTCTTAAACAATATCCTACGCTCGTTTCTGAGGATATTGATGCATGTTTGAGATTTGCGGCAGATTTAATGGGTCATCAATTTTCTTTCAAAGCAATTCCGTAATGGCAAAGTATTTGATAGATGCAAATTTGCCATACTATTTCATACTATGGAACAAACCAAATATTGTCCATGTCAGGGATCTAAATGATACATGGAGCGACGAACTAATATGGGAATATGCAAGAAAGAATAATTATATTATTATTACCAAAGATTCTGATTTTTCTATAAAAGTTCTTCACAAAGGCACACCTCCCAAAGTAATACATCTAAAATTTGGTAATCTTAAAATGAAGGATTTTCATTCTAAGCTTTTTTCAATCTGGGAAGAGATTGAAAAAAGTATTGAAGAGAATAGTATGATTAGTGTTTATATCGATCGAATTGAAGCAATAAAATAGCATTTTGATTTTAAGATGGTTGTGAAGAAATCAATTCCAAGGCCATCTCCCGCAATTTGTATTTCTGGATCTTGCCGCTGGCGGTCATCGGGAATTCACTCACAAAGAAGATGTATTTGGGAATTTTAAAACGGGCAATCTGGCCCCGGCAGTAATCGATTACATCCTCCTCTTTCAGCTGTGATCCTGCTTTTCTTTTGATAAAGGCACCAACCTCCTCTCCATATTTCTCGCTGGCGACTCCTACTACCTCTACCGCTTCAATTTCTGGGTGTGGATAGAGGTAGTTTTCGATTTCGCGGGGGTAGATGTTTTCGCCGCCACGGATGATCATGTCCTTGATGCGGCCTGTTACCCTGAAGTAGCCGTTTTCGTCCATTACACCCAGGTCGCCTGAGTGCAACCAACCCTCAGAATCTATGGCTTTCGCGGTAGCCTCTTCGTTTTTGTAATAGCCTTTCATGACATTGTAACCACGGCAGCAGAGTTCACCCTGTTCGCCAGGCTTCAATTCTTGTCCGGTTTCCGGATCTGCCACTTTCACCGCTACTGCCGGATAAGCTTTGCCAACGGTGGTGGATCTGATCAGCGGGGAGTCTGTTACCCTGGTGGCCGTCATGCCGGGAGAGGACTCGGTAAGGCCATAGACGATGATCAGCTCTTTCATGTTCATCTTCTCCATTACATTGTTCATGGTTTCAATGGGACACAAGGCCCCGGCCATGATACCGGTCCTCAGGGAGGAAAGATCGAAGAGATTGAACATGGGGTGATTTAGCTCGGCGATAAACATGGTAGGTACGCCATACAAGGCGGTACATTTTTCCTTTTGAACGGAGGCAAGTACCGTAAGTGGATCGAAGTTTTCGACAAGCACCATGGTTCCCCCTTGTGTGATAATCGCACAGAGGGCCAATACGCAGCCGAAGCAGTGGAAGAGGGGTACACAGACACACAGCCGCTCATCGGCCGTAAAATTCATGCAGGAGGCCGTTGCATTGCCATTGTTGAGGATGTTGTGGTGGGTGAGCATCACCCCTTTTGGAAAGCCTGTCGTTCCGGAGGTGTACTGCATGTTGACCACATCCAGGCAGGAGACTTGCGATGAGGCTTCTTCCAGAGCCTCTTCACCGAGCTGACTCCCCAACAGGATGAGTTCGGGCGTATTGTACATTCCCCTGTGTTTTTCAGGACCTATAAAAATGACATTTCTGAGTTCCGGAAATTTCTCGCTTTTCAGGAATCCCCGCTGGCTCTCTTTCAATTCGGGCACCAGATCGTAGATCATCTGTACATAGTCGCTGTCGCGCCATCCGTTGACCAGACACAGCGTATGAAGGTCAGAATTTTTAACCAGGTATTCCAATTCATGCGTCCGGTAGTTGGTATTGATGGTAACCAGCACCCCTCCGATTTTCGCGGTAGCAAAGAAATAGGTTAGCCAATCGGGCACGTTGTTGGCAAAAATACCAAGTTTGTCCCCTTTTTTGAGTCCAAGGTGCAGCAAGGCTTTGGCCAGATTGTCGACCCTTTCGTTGAAGGAGGCATACGAAAACCTGAGTCCCCTGTCCGGATAGACGATAAAATCCTTGTCTGGTGTCTGGCTGGCCCATTGTTCAAGAAACTGGCCGAAGGTAGTGTCGATGAGTTGCATGGGAGTCGGGGATATTAGTTAAATGTGATAAGAATGACAGAGGGACGGAAGGAATGAATGTGGAAATTTGAAAATGTGAAAATGAATGGAACTCCGAAAATTGAAGTACTGAAACTGGGTAGAATGACGGCTAAAAGGGCCATATGTATAGATTATCTGCTATTTTGACAATCAAAATGGCGCATAGACCACCGCCAATATCTTTGCAGCTTCACCATTGGCCGAGTGAACATGGTGGTCTACGATGGAATCATAATAGATGCTATCCCCTTCAACCAAATGATAAAGTTCTTTACCATAGGCAATTTCGATCTCTCCGGCAAGCACAAAAATGAACTCCTCCCCTTCGTGTGCTGATAGATGGGTCACGGATGACCGCGAAGCAGAAATATCAATCAGGAAAGGTTCGAAGTGCCGGCCTGATTTGTCTCCGGCCAGTGGATGAAAAGTTAGGCCGGAACCGGTTTCGTTGTTGGAGGTGGCAAAACCCGAACCTTGCTGGGCATTTCCCTTTCGGGAGACCACGGGACCCAAATGATCTGCATCGTCCAGAAAAGTACCCAGCCGTACCCCGAGTACCCTGGCAACCTTGATGAGGTGACCCAGTGAGGGAAGGGTCTCCCCTTTTTCGATTCTTTCCATCATTGCCTTGGTAAAGCCACACCGTTCTGCAAGTTCCTCCATGGTTACCTTCTTGCCTTGACGCAGGGTCGTAATTTTTGGACCAACCTGGTTGTACTCCTTCATTCTTTTAGAATTATGATTGTTTGGGAGGTATAAAAATAGCATTTCAGTCCAAAAAATTTAACAAATGGATGGCCATTCCGTACTAAAATTAGGGTTAATTTAACGTTGGTAAAAGTTGTTCCCAAAAACTGCAGAAGTGCAGCGCTGCGGGGAGATGAAAATGACAATATCTTTCGGTTGATGGACTTTTTGCCGGTGAAACGTAATAATACATATGGTTGATAAAGCATTGATATGGGTAAGAAAATTGTTGTAGCCATCACGGGAGCCAGTGGCTCGGTGTATGCAAAACGATTGTTGGATAAACTGAGTGCATTGCCAACAAAATTGGATGCCTGTGCCGTTGTTTTTTCAAAAAATGCCAAGTCCATCTGGGCCTATGAACTGAAGGAGATGGTTGACAAAGCCAATTTCCCTTTTCCCCTGTTTGAACCGAATGATTTTTATGCTCCTTTTGCTTCCGGATCTGCAGGGTATGACACCATGGTCATCCTTCCCTGTTCGATGGGCACCCTTGGCAGGATCGCTTCCGGGGTTTCGGACGATCTGATTACCAGGGCTGCTGATGTGATGTTGAAGGAGCGGGGAAGATTGATCGTCGTACCGCGGGAAATGCCCTACAACCTTATCCACCTCAGGAATATGGTGACCCTAACCGAGGCCGGGGCGATTGTTGCACCTGCCACTCCCTCTTTCTACAGTCTCCCGGCCAATATGGAGGAGTTGATTGATACCGTCGTTAATAGGATACTGGATCTGGCGGGGATTGAGAATGAGGGGTACCGCTGGGGACAAGTTGGGACACAGAGTACACAGAGAACTATTAAATAAGAAAGATCACAGAGGATTAAATATTTACTCTGTGATAAAGCCCCGCAAAGCATTGCTAATGAATGAATCTCTTTATCCCATTCTTGAGCAGAAGGACATTAAAATTTATCAACAAACCAATTTTCTTGTTTGAGAACTTCAAATAGGTCAACATTTGAGCATCATGAATTGGAGCAAGTTGCTCGACAGATTTTAATTCAATAATCACTTCATCTTCAACTAGAATATCAATTCTATACCCACATTTTAGTTTGATATCTTTGTAAAAGACTGGCACAGGCTTTTGCCTCTCAATTTTTAATCCCGCATTCTTTAAGTCTGAAGCTAAACACTCTTCATAAGCTGATTCTAAAAGACCTGGGCCAAGCGCTCTGTGTACATTGATTGCGATACCAATTATTTCTGAAGTAATCTTATTTGTGTCCATATGACTATACTTTGAGAGATTAATTTATTAATCTCGTGTTCTCTGTGACCTTTATTATTAAGATTTTCCTTTGTGTATCTCTGTGTGATATTGTTATGCACAGGCCAGCGTTGCAATACTCACCCTCGTCCCAGGGATTTTTAGCAGTACTTGCGCACAGGCTTCGAGTGTGGAGCCGGTTGTAACAACATCGTCTACCAGCAAAAGGTGTTTGCCCTCGAATACTTCCGGATTTTTGACGCCAAATAATTCCTTCACATTTTCCCATCGTTCGAACCTTCCTTTGTTGGTCTGGGTGTTGGAATAGCGGGTCCGAACCAGATTCGCTGAATTCATTTGGATTCCCATTGTTTCTGCCATTCCTTTGCAAATTACCTCACTCTGGTTGTAGCCTCTTTTGTGTTCTCTTTTCGGATGAAGTGGAACCGGAACCAGGAGTTCAATTTCCCGGTAGGGTGCAGCTTGGTTCAAGACGATTCCAAACAGCTGTCCCAGTTTTTCGCCAACCTCTGTCGATCCCTTGTATTTTAGCTGGTGCATCAAATGTTGCATGACACCTCCCTTGTCAAAGCTGCAAAAAGAGGTTGCGAGGTAAATTTCTGCTCTTCCCCAGAACAATTGAGCAACTGGATTATCGGGATTTTTCTCATATCCTGTCTTTGGCAGATCTGACATGCATTCCAGGCAAATCACCGATTCTCCGCGCACCAGGGCTGTTTGACAACCGGCACAAAGAGAAGGATAGAAGAGGGATAGGAAATCATCAAGAAGCATATATATTGTTTGAAATGTTTGAAATGTTTGAAATGTTTGAAATGTTTGAAATGTTTGAAA
>CAZVTL010000226.1:4170-6428 GCA_964630075.1 uncultured Tangfeifania sp. | reverse complement strand
CCTTGCCAGGCAATCGGTATCGCTGGCAGAAGCAGGTGCGGATATGATTGCCCCCAGCGATATGATGGACGGCCGCGTCGGAGCCATCCGCGAACAACTCGATCAGGCAGGATTCTACAAAATTCCCATCATGGCCTACTCTGCCAAATATGCCTCCGGATTTTATGGCCCCTTCAGGGAGGCTGCAGAGAGTGCTCCCAAATTTGGTAACCGTGCCACCTACCAGATGAATCCGGCCAATACCGACGAGGCCATCAGGGAGGTAGAGTTTGACATCGCCGAAGGGGCAGACATTGTGATGGTGAAACCTGCATTGAGCTATCTGGACGTAATTCACCGGGTAAAAAGCAAGTTTGGAATGCCGGTAGCCGCCTACAACGTCAGCGGCGAATTCTCGATGGTGAAAGCTGCAGCAGCCAATGGCTGGATTGATGGACCAAGGGTGATGATGGAGATTCTTACTTCCATCAAACGAGCAGGTGCGGATATCATCATCACCTACCATGCCGTAGAGGCTGCGAAGATATTGAAAGGTTAAAATAGGATGGCAGGGGCGACCCTATGTGGTCGCCAAATATGTCATTGTTGGGTATGCCAAATAGGGCGGCCACAAAGGGCCGCCCCTACATTTAAATACATAATATGAATTTCGATCACAGTATCGCCGCCTTCGAAAGGGCCCGGAAATGTATCCCAGGTGGGGTCAATTCACCTGTTAGGGCATTCAAAAGTGTAGGGTTGAACCCGGTTTTTGTCAAAAAGGCCAAAGGGACTACCATCACAGATTTGGATGGAAACCAATACATCGATTGTCTTGCTTCCTGGGGACCGATGCTCTTTGGCCATGCCCACCAGCGTATTCTGAATGCGATCGGTGAGGCAGCTGAAAATGGTACCAGCTTTGGTGCTCCTTCCCAATACGAAACAGAGATGGCCGAGCGGATCATCCGGATGGTTCCTTCGATCGAAATGGTACGCATGGTGAGCTCCGGAACCGAGGCCACCATGAGCGCCATCCGGCTTGCCCGTGGTTATACCGGCAGGGAAGCTTTTGTAAAGTTTGCAGGAAATTACCATGGTCATGGTGACAGTTTTCTCATCAAAGCTGGATCCGGTGCCATGACACTGGGTATTCCAAATAGTCCGGGTATCACAAAAGGTACAGCAAAGGATACGCTAATGGCCGAATACAATAACCTGGCCTCAGTGGCTGCTCTTTTCATGGAAAAGGGGAGCGAAATTGCGGCAGTCATACTGGAACCCGTTGCCGGAAACATGGGAGTGGTTGTTCCTTCCAAAGATTTCTTACAGGGATTGAGGGATCTCTGCACCCAATACGGGGCCTTGCTGATTTTTGACGAGGTAATCACAGGTTTCAGATTGGCCAAAGGTGGCGCACAGGAATACTTTGGCATCCTTCCTGACCTCACCACTTTGGGAAAAATCATCGGGGGAGGTCTCCCGGTAGGTGCATACGGCGGCCGCAAGGAAATCATGGAGATGATGGCACCAGTCGGCCCAGTTTACCAGGCCGGTACCTTATCAGGAAACCCCCTGGCCATGGCAGCCGGTATCGCCATGCTGACCATGATTGAAGAACAACCAGACCTCTATTCTGAAATGGAACGAAAAGCTGCAAGGCTGGAGGAGGGGATCAGAAGGAACCTCGCAACAACGAATGTTCCCGGTGTAATTAACAGGGTAGGATCCATGATGACGCTCTTCTTCACCGATTCACCCCAGGTGACAAATTTGGAGGAGGCAATGACTGCAAATACGGAGCGATATGCCAGTTATTTCAAACTGTGCCTCGAAAGTGGAATCTACCTGGCACCATCGCAGTTCGAATGCCTTTTTGTCTCCTATTCCCATACTGATGAAGAAATTGATCGGATGATCGCCGCCAATCTGGAGGCATTGAAAGCGATTAGCAATTAGCCATTGGCTTTTAGTTGCGAAAAATGAAACATGGAAGTAATGCCAACAGCTAATTGCTAAAAGCTAACAGCTTCATACACTAAAGTATAAAACATGAGTAATTCTTTATTTTTAGATACAATCCAGGGCAAGAGTACCAACCGGCCGCCGGTGTGGTTTATGCGGCAGGCAGGAAGGGTGCTGCCCAACTACCTTAAACTTCGCGAAAAGCATACGTTTAGCGAGTTGATGCACGCACCGCAGTTGGCTGCAGAGGTAACACTGATGCCGGTGCATGACCTGGGAGTGGATGCCGCCATCCTCTTTTCAGATATACTGGT
>CAZVTL010000226.1:0-4160 GCA_964630075.1 uncultured Tangfeifania sp. | reverse complement strand
GGCTGCCCTGGGTATGAACCTTAATTTCACCGATTCGGGACCCAAATTTGATGTGGCGCTTAAGGAGTTGGCGGATCCTTCGGCACTTCTCAAACCCGATGCATCCAAACTGACCTATATCTACGATGCCATCGATGAAATCATCCGCACCAAACCGGCAGACATTCCCCTGATCGGTTTTTGCGGGGCTCCATTTACGACCCTCTGTTACATGGTGCAGGGACTCAGCTCCAACCACACCTTTCCTGATGCAGTCAATCTGTTATACAGGGACAGAAAGATGACCCACAAGCTGTTGTCTGCCATTACCGAATTATCCCTTGAATATGCCAGGAATCAAGTCCGACATGGTGTTTCGGCTTTTCAGATCTTTGAGACGCATGCAGGGTTAATTCCTTCAGATATCTACCAGGAGGTGATGATGCCCTATGTACGGCAAATTGCGAAGGCGGTCCGCGAAGAGGGATGTCCGGTCATCTTCCTGCCCAAAGGGTTGGGATATGGTATCAAAAATATCCAGCCGGAAGATGCAGATTTTCTGAGTATTGACTGGCAGTTGCCGCTCGAAGAGGCCCGCATGCTGGTTCATCCGGAACTTGGTTTGCAGGGTAACCTGGATCCAAGATTGCTCTTTGCCGGCAAGGATGTTATCCTTGAAACCCTGGAGAAATATATTGACTTTGGTACCAGGGAGCAAAAATGGATTTTCAACCTGGGCCATGGCTTTGTACCTGGAATTCCATTCGAAAATGCAAAATTGGTGGTCGACTGGATCAAGCAAACCAACTGGAAGAGGGGTTAACGATGGATATCAGCAGCGAATTTTTATTAAAGTACAACGTCTCCGGACCGAGGTATACCAGCTATCCGCCTGCCAACTTTTTTAACGAAGGCTTTACAAGTGCTGATTATCTTGGCGAATTGGTTGCTTCCAACAAACAAAAGCCGGAGAGTATATCGCTCTACATCCACATTCCCTTTTGTCCGCGGCGTTGTCATTTTTGCGGATGTTCGACGGTGATCGCTCAACGCAAAAAGGTAGTGGAACGGTACATCGAAGCACTTAAAAAGGAAATAGGATTCGTTGCAGGTCTGTTGGACAGTTCCAGGCATGTTACCCAGATCCACTGGGGGGGAGGTACCCCCAACTCCATCTCCATGAGCTATATCCGTGAAATCATGGTCTGGATCAGACAACATTTTCAAATGAGTGAGGTTGCGGAGATTGCCATGGAGTGCAGTCCCGCCTACCTGGATTACAGCCACATCGACCAGTTGGCTGAAATGGGTTTCAACCGGATCAGCCTGGGTATCCAGGATTTCAGGGAAGATGTACTGAAGGTGGTGAACCGTGAGGCTCCCCGCCATCCGGTAAAGGAGATCGTTGCCTACCTGCGTGCCAAAGGGTTCAGGGGGATCAATTTGGATTTTATCTACGGACTTCCTTTGCAGACCCCCGAAAGCTTCAGGAAAACGATCGAACAGGCCATTGAGATCCGGCCCGACCGGATTGTAACCTTCTCCTATGCCCACGTTCCATGGGTGAAGGCGGCGCAGAAGCAACTGGAAGTGATAGGTTTACCGGATGCGACAGATAAAATGAACCTCTTTCTTCAGGCTACTGAGCAACTTACACTGGCAGGCTATTGTCCGATTGGCATTGACCATTTTACCCTACCAGAGGATGACCTGACCAAAGCATTCACCAACAAGCAGCTACATCGTAATTTCCAGGGTTATTGTACCCTCGAAACCACAGGTCAGGTCTATGCTTTTGGAGCATCCTCCATCAGTCAGCTCTGGGGAGCCTATGCCCAGAATGTCAAAGACATTGTCAAATACATGGAGATGGTGGAGGAGACCGGAAGCGCCATCGAGAGAGGTTACCGGCTAAGCAAAAATGAGCAAATCGTAAGGGCGGTCATCAACAGCATCATGTGCAATGGTTTGCTTGATATCGATGAGATGGCAGCGGCTTTTGGAATTTCCACAAACGAGCTGAAGGAGTTGCTCTCTTTTAATCCTGCCAAATTTGAAAATTTTGTGGCCGACGGACTGATGAGCTTGAGTAACCATCAATTGCGTTTGACTGACAAGGGATTTCTATGTGCAAGGAACATTGCCATGTTGCTCGATCCTGCGCTGAAGCGAGGGGAAGGAGTTTATTCGAAGACAGTTTAAAAAACGAGTGGGCGAATGGGAGAGTGGGCGAAGAAACGGTGAAACATCGAAACGGAGAAGCAGTGAATCATTTTTTTCTTATTTCGTGTGATTCGTGTAATTCGTGGTTGGGAGGGGTTTAATCCAAAATTGAAAATCCAAAATATGAAGGGTGTTTTACTGGTCAATATGGGTGGGCCTGAATCGCCGGAAGCTTTGAGAAGTTTCCTCTCCCGCATGTTCAGGGATCCTGCCATACTTCCATACAATAGGTTGGTCAGAATACTTTTATCCTATATTATAAGTGCGGCACGGTACAAGAAATCCTGGAAAAAGTACGAACTGATTGGCGGTACGCCCCTGGTAAGCGCTACAAGAAAAACCGCCCAGGCATTGCAATCACTTCTGGGGAATGATTACTGTGTCAAATATGCCTTCTCCTATTCTGATCCGGATATCGGTGATACCCTGTCAAAATTCAGGTCACTTGGGATAGGAGTTATTCACCTCATTCCACTTTATCCCCAGTCCAGCCATACCACCACCGGCAGTGTACGTGCCGATGTAAGCAGGGCAATCGGCAAGGATCCCTTTTTTCAGCTCATCTTTGCCGGTGAATTCTTTCGGCATGCTGGTTTTATAAACTATTGGGTCCATCAAATCCAGGAGCACTTAAGGGTTCACGGAATCGATGATCCCACGCTGGTATTTAGTGCACATTCAATTCCTTCATACCTTGTTTTGCAGGGAGATACCTATCCGGAAGCCATTGTCAGCAGTGCGGCTATGATTGCTGATCAACTGGGTTTTCGCTATGAGGTTGCTTTCCAGTCGGGCATGAAGAGGGGTAACTGGATTGGCCCGGACTTGAAAATGCAGTTAAAAATGATGGCAGAAGAGCAGATCGACAATCTGGTCCTGATCCCGATCAGCTTTCTCCATGAAAACCTGGAGACCCGGTATGATCTGGACCATGAATTGGTGCCCTATGCCAGGGAGGTGCTGGGCTTTAAAAATGTGACAAGAGTACAATTACCTGAGGTCGACCCGCTGCTAGTCAGTTTGTTGGCTGATTTAGTTCATCAAATATGAAAGACGTTGTTGTAATCGGAGCCGGGATCACCGGATTGACTACGGGGTGGCACCTGAAGAAAAGAGCGCTGGACTTTGTTGTCCTGGAGGAGTCTGAACGCGTTGGTGGCGTGATCCGGAGCGTCAGTGAACAAGGCTTTCTCTATGAGGAGGGGCCCAATTCCGGGGTGGTGTCGAACATTGAAGTGGTCAGGCTATTTGAAGAGCTGGAGGCTGATTGTTCGTTCGAAGCAGCCAACAACCATGTGAAGAAAAGGTATGTTTTAAAGAATGGTCAATGGGAAGCACTACCAGGTGGATTTATGGCAGCAGTAAAAACCCCACTTTTCAATCTGAAGGATAAATTTAGGATCCTTTTGGAGCCATTCCGGCCTGCCGGGAAGGATCCCCATGAAACTTTGGCCGGATTGGTGAAGCGCCGCATGGGAAAGAGTTTTTTGGACTATGCCATTGATCCTTTTATCATTGGGGTTTACGCGGGCGACCCGGGCAGACTGGTTCCAAAATATGCTTTACCCAAACTTTATCAGCTGGAGCAACAATATGGTAGTTTTGTGGGTGGGACAATAAAAAAGCAGTTTCAAACCAAAACTGAAGAAAAAAAAAAGGTAACCAGAGGTGTATTTTCAGTAAAAGGGGGTATCTCATCCCTGACAAGGACACTGGAGAAAAAAATTGGCCCAGATAACATCGTTTTAAAAGCCAATAACATAGCCGTAATACCCGTGGAAGACTATTTTGAGGTTTCCTACCTGAATGATCAGGATGTTAAGGTAACGGTGGAGACCAAAAAGGTGATCTCAACGGTTGGGGCCCACCAGCTGGATAGTTTAATGCCATTTACAGATCCTCAAATACGGTCAAAAATAACCGCACTCCACTATACCCGTGTATTGGAAGTGGTAGTT
>CAZVTL010000225.1:0-6444 GCA_964630075.1 uncultured Tangfeifania sp. | reverse complement strand
CACTGGTGCTGGGTGATTACATCTACGACAATGCCAACGACAATGCGCACAAATTCGTTGTTTCCGTGGCAATGGGAGGGGTATATGCCAATACCAAGGATCGGTCCTTTGCGATAACTGTAGACAACAATCTCTGCAACAACATCTTGTTCAAAACAGGAGGAGATCAGATCAAGGCATTGCCCAGCAACTATTATACCCTTAGTTCATCCAGCCAGATTGTTATCCCTGCCGGGAAGATGAATGGCGGTGTTGAAGTACAACTGACGGATGCCTTCTTTGCCGATCCGCTGGCCATCAAGAATACCTACGTGGTACCGATCAAGATCACCAGCTCAGCGGATGTCGATTCTGTCCTGTCAGGCAATTCAGTCAACAGTAACCCCGATCCCCGGATTGCTGCACAATGGAACGTTGCCCCCAAGAATTTTACCATGTTCGCAGTAAAATACATCAACGAGTATCATGGCAATTATTTCCATTATGGATCCAACAAGGTGAAAGATGCGGCTGGGGCAGAAGTGGAAACTACCACCTACAGCACTACTTATGTCGAGCAAAACACCGTTGCTAAACTGTTAACCACCGGTCGCTACCAGGTTTCGCTGAGTACCTTCTTCCGCTCCACCAAAATAACAGGTGTGCTGGATCTTCTTTTAACCTTCAATGGAACCAAATGTACCGTTTCGGCACCGGTTGGTTCTCCCTATACCATAACTGGTACGGGTGACTTCCTGGCAAAGAAATACAAGTGGGGTGAAAAGGATCGGGACGGAATTACCTTGACCTACAAGGTCTCAAGTGCTGCCTATTCCTACGAAGCAACAGAAACACTGGTTGCCAGGGATCGCGCCGTAATCATGGAAACATACGCACCAGTTTTAAAGTAATTAATTAATATTCAAAAGCTTGTCAGTCCTCATCAGAGGGCTGGTGAGCTTTTGTTGGTTAATATCAAATCTTGGAGGATCATTCGTTTCTGCCACCAAGGCACTAAGTCACGAAGACTTCACAAAGGTATTTATTGATTAATAGGATCTTAGTGTATTCTTTGTGACTTAGTGCCTTGGTGGCAGAAATAGAATCTTCGGCAAGGATTCAGCTTCGCACTACACTTTCTCTTATCTGAGCATCAACGATCAAAAATTCAATTAAACAGAGCAATTCCATGAATCAATTGAGCATGACGATTTTAAAATGCGTGTTTGTTATGGCTGTATTTGCGTTGACCACCCAAAGTTCAACGGCTAAACTAACCAACAAGGAGCGGAACATTCTGGCAATCGAGGCAAAAACCATCGATCTGGCCAAGAGTTTAACCACCGATCACTCCTGGATCACCTTCCCTGATTACTACAACCGCAAATTCTGGGACAATGTGCCTGCTCATTTAAGGGCAGAATACATTGCAAAGGCTGAAGGCTACCTCAAATATGAGTGGCCGGTTGTCAAGGCCACCGATTACCTTGAGATCATCCGTTCGGGTGCCAGGAGGCAGGAGGCATATGCCGCCTGCAGCAACGCGCTGATCACCCTGGTCATGGGGGAACTGGTAGAGGGCAAAGGCCGTTTTACAGATCAAATCATCAATGGTGTATGGTATTACAGCGAACAAACCTGGTGGGGCTGGTCGGCACACATCAGTGCCCAGAAAGCCAAAACAGGATTGCCTGATGTCAATGAACCCATCGTCGATCTTGGCGTAGGTGAGGTGACCAGCAACCTCTCCTGGACCCTCTTCCTGTTCAAGAAAGAGTTTGACAAGGTACACCCGTTGATTTCCCAAAGGCTGCGCCAGGAGATCTTCCGCAAATCACTCACCCCTTACTTTGAAAGGGATGATTTTGGCTACATGGGATTCAAGGGTGGTCGTCCCAACAACTGGAATCCCTGGATCAATTACAATATGTTGTACAGCTATCTGCTGCTTGAAAATGATCCTGCCAGGAAAGTTGCCGAAGTACAAAAAATATTGAACTCCCTCGACAAATTCATGAACGGCTATTCCGACGACGGCGGTTGTGACGAAGGTCCCTCCTATTGGGGCGCAGCCGGAGCATTGCTGTACGAGAGTCTCGAAATCATGAAGGATGCCACCAATGGAAAATTTGATGTCTACGACAATCAGCTGGTGAAAAACATCGGCAACTATTTCTACAAGGTAAATATACATGCTCCTTACTTCATCAACTTTGCAGATGCCGATGCCACTACAGGTGGAAATGCCTCCGCTGTATACCGCTATGGAAAGGCCATACAAGATCCTATTATGCAACAGTTCGGTGCCTACCTGGCCAAACTCGGCAACTGGGGTGAAAAACCCATGGGTGGCAAAATCTGTGACCAGATCAGAAACCTTGGGCTGCTGGAGGAGATCGGCAAAGCAACTGCCAAAGAGGCCCTGGTAGCAGATTTCTGGCTGCCGGATACCGAAGTCGCAGGTGCCCGCGACAAGGCGGATAGCTACAAAGGCTTCTTCTTCGGGGCCAAGGGCGGTTTCAATGCCGAAAGCCACAACCACAACGACATCGGTACCTGTGTCATGTATTACGATGGCAAACCTTGTCTGATTGATCTTGGTCGGGAAGAGTACAACGCCAAAACATTCAGTTCCAAAAGGTATGAAATCTGGACCATGCAATCGGGGTACCACAACCTTCCAGTCATCAATGGGGTAGACCAAAAAGATGGGGCCAGTTTTAAGGCAGACAAGACCACCTTTGCTGCCAATGCAAAATCTGCTACTTTCAGTACGGATATTGCTGGCTCTTATCCCAAAGATGCCGCCGTCAAAAGTTGGGTTCGCGGTTACACCCTCAACAGGGGAAAAAGTTTTGTGATCAAGGACAAGTATGAACTTTCCGCGCTAAAACCTGCCGCTACCACCTCCAACTTGATTACCTATTGTAAGGTAACCGAATTGAAACCCGGACTGCTGAGCTTTCAGGGAGATGGCTATAAACTAAACATGAGCTACAACCAAAATGTAGTAACTGCCAAAATTCAATTTATTGAGGTAAATGACCGCTCGTTGAAAAGATACTGGCCCAATGGGGTAACAAGGGTAGTCCTTGAATTCAAAAAGCCTGCCTTGAAAAACGGTCAGGAGGTTGTATTTACACCGGCAAAATAGATTCAAACAAACAATTATGAGAACCAAAATTTATTCCTTCACAGTCATTTTTTCCCTTGTGCTGATGTTCTCCGGTTGTGCGAAGGCCAAACCGAAGCGTTCCGCACCGGAGGGAAAGGAGTTGCAGAAACTGGAAAACCCCGTAACGGTTGACTATCTAAAGCAAAACCTGCACAAGTCACTACCTCGTCTCGTGCTCAACACCGCCATCGAAAAAGAGCTGTTGGAAAAGTTAAAAACCGATCCGGTGGTTCAGAATTTGTACAAAGCCATTCAGAAGAATGCAGAAAATATTCAAAAGAAACCACTGCTGGAGCGAAAATTGGAAGGCCGCAGATTGCTCGGCGTTTCACGGGAGATGTTGTACCGGATCAACATGCTTGGCATGGTCTACCGGATTGAAAAGGATGGCAAGATCCTCAAGCGGATCAACGAGGAGGTGGTTTCAGTCTGCAATTTTACTGACTGGAACCCTTCCCATTACCTGGATGTTGCGGAGATGTCGATGGCAGTTGCCCTTGCAATTGACTGGACTGCAGGAAAATTGCCAAAATCAACCATCGATTTGGCCATCACTTCTCTGATAGAGAAGGGCATCAAACCAAGTTACAATGCAAAAGGAAATCCCGGATGGGTAAAAGGCACCAACAACTGGAACCAGGTCTGCAATGGTGGAATGATCGCTGCTGCCATCGCAATTGCAGAGAAAGATCCTGAACTAGCCGCCAAAACCATCAGCCGTTCGTTGGATGGCATACCCTACGCCATGCAGGAATATGCACCGGATGGTGTTTATCCCGAAGGGTCAACCTACTGGGCTTATGGCACCAGCTTCACCGTCGTAACATCTGCCATGCTGGAGAGTGCCTTCGGTACAGATTTTGGTTTGGCCAATTATCCAGCATTCCAAAAAAGCGCCATGTTCAGGGTACTGATGAATACCCCATCGGGATGGTACTACAATTATGCTGACTGCGGCGACAAAAGAACCGAAAGCGGAGATGTCACCCTGGCATGGTTTGCAACAAAAACTGGTAACAAGGCCTTTTTTGAGAAGGAGCGTTTTCTGAAACCGACCTCAGAACTGGGCGAATTGTCGAGGGTATCCGGTGTGGGTTTGGTTTGGATCTCCCAGTACAAGGAGAAAGAGGATGCCACCATTCCAACTTCCTGGAAAGGGGATGGCCCCAATCCCATCGTAATTTTTACAGTTGGGACAAATGATCCGCGAGGTTATTACTTCGGCGGCAAAGGTGGAAAAGGTACCACCAGCCATGGAAACATGGATGCAGGCTCCTTTATCTTTGAACTGGACAGTGTGCGCTGGTCCGTTGATCCCGGTAACCAAAGCTACAATGCAATAGAACAGGCCGGATTCGACCTTTGGGGAAATTGCCAGGATTGCCAGCGTTGGCTCCTGCTCACCAAGAACAATTTTGGCCACAGTACCATCTCGGTCAACAACGCGCTGTTTGTCAACAACGGCTATGCGTCCCTGAAAGAATTCAAGGAGGGCAGCACACCGGAGGCAACCTTTGACCTCACCGCCGTGTATGGTGACAACCTCCAAAATGCCACCCGCCGCTTCCTGAAAGAGAATGACCATTCGATCCTGATCGAAGATCATTTTACCACCAATAAGTCGACCCAAAGCATTGTTTGGCAGATGATCACTACTGCTGATGTTGAGGTTGTAAAAGGGGGAGCCATCCTGCGCCAAAGCGGAAAAGAACTGAAACTGGAAAACCTGGCAAATCCGGAGTTGACAATTTCTGTCATCTCACTCGACCCTCCCCCATTCTATCTGGACAGAAAAATGCCCGGATTGAAACGGATCGAAATTCGGATGCCTGCCTGGACGGTTAAAGAAGGAACCGGATCCATGAAAGTCCGTTTGTCTGGAAAATAAAATACAACCTAAATGGGCACAAAGTAAAGCACAAAGGACACAAATAAACCAACCGTTTTTGTGTCCTTTGTGTTATCCTTTGTCACCCCTGTAGTTAAAAACAACCTTAACAAACTATTCAAATGAGCTTTTTCCATCACACTCCAGTCAAACCATTTCTCCGCCATTTTGTACTTTTGCTGGGTTTGGTACTTTCCTTGCCCGTAATTGCACAGGAGAGAGCCGTTTATCCCCTTGAAAATCCGGTTACGGTAGCCTGGATGAAAGCTCATCTGAGCAAACAGTCACCCAAACTGATTCTTACCCCAGAAATTGAAAAACACCTGAAAACCAAGCTGAAATCCGACCCCTTGCTTCAAAATTTTTACCAGTATCTGCAAAAAGAGGCTTCAGGAATTTTAACAAAACCCTTGTTAAAAAGGGAACTGGAGGGATTTCGTCTGCTCGCTGTCTCAAGGGCAATGGTGGAAAGAATGGGAGTTTTGTGCATGGTGTACCGACTGGAAAGGGATCAAAAGATATTAAAACGAATTGATGAAGAGGTAAAAACTGTCTGTGCATTCAAGGATTGGAATCCACAGCACTTCCTGGATATTGCGGAAATGTCATTTGCAGTTGCCCTCTCAGTCGACTGGGCCGGGGAATTCCTCCCAAAAGCGACAGTAGCCCTGGCAAAGAAATCCCTGATCGAGAAGGGAATTAAGCCAAGTTATAACGAAGCAGGAGAACGGATGTTTTGGATCAGTGGCACCAACAACTGGAATTCAGTTTGTCACGGCGGACTGGTCGCTGCCTCCCTGGCGGTCGCTGACATTGCACCGGAATTGGCAGCCAAAACCATAGCCAGGGCGCTTGACAAACTACCCAATTCACTCCACGAATATGCCCCGGACGGCATCTATCCCGAAGGCCCAACCTATTGGGGATATGGAACCAGCTATGCCATTGTTGCGGCAAATTCGCTTTCCACGGCGCTGGGCAGCGACTTTGGAATTTCCAGGAGTCCCGGATTCATGGAGAGTGCCAATTTCAGGTTGTACGCCACTGCCCCCTCTGGCAACCTTTTCAATTTTGCCGATTCAGGCGACAAAAACGAAGGTGATGGAGCAGTGATTTCCAGCTGGTTTGCAGCTAAAACCGGTGATGCGTTGTACTTTGACAGATCATTTTTTGAGAACCCAACCAATGCAGGCCGAATGGCCGGTCCCGGTTTGGTGTGGCTTTCCCAATACACACAACAGAAGCAAAGTGAATTGGCCTTCAATTGGCATGGGAATGGGCCCAATCCTGTCGCAATATTCCGTGTAGGGAAAGAGGATTCCGGACAGTTTTACCTGGCAGTCAAAGGCGGGAAAGCCAATTTGAGCCATGGGAACATGGATGCGGGAACTTTTGTCCTTGA
>CAZVTL010000224.1:0-6454 GCA_964630075.1 uncultured Tangfeifania sp. | reverse complement strand
GAACAATCCGGACTGGTATCCATGTGCGCTACAAAACCCACCACAGGAACCATTCGTCCAATGTTGGCAGGCAAAGTAGCCATAACGTAACCGTTCCAATCGACCAAAACTTCAGACAGGCCAATGCGAACCAGCTCTTCAGCCAAGGCTTTCCCAAATTTGAGCTGACCTTCGGAACTTGGAAAACTGGTACTGTCGGGGTCAGATTGTGTATGATACCCAACGTACCGGAGAAACCTGTCTACTACATTTTTTTCCATCATGTTGACTGCTGTAAACAGCATTGGTAGATCAATAGGAGAGCGCAAAAAGAACCCGTCTCTTGGATGGCTTGCCCGTCAAGATACATTTTCCCTCCTCCTCTTCTCCATCGAATGGAATGCATCGTATGGTGGCTTTGGTCTCCTCCTTGATGATGGCCTCACTCTCCATGGTACCATCCCAATGCGCCAGGATAAAGCCAGGTTTACTGGCCAAACGCTCCTTGAACTCTTCGTAGGTATCCACTTTGGTGGTATTCTCTTCCCTGAATTTCAAGGCTCTGTTGAAGATATTGTCCTGAATCTCAACAAGTAGTTTCTCTATGAGCTGGGCTATCCCTTCAAGTTGCTCAACTTTTTTCTCGAGTGTATCGCGTCTGGCAATTTCAACACTGCCATTTTCAAGGTCGCGGGGACCGATGGCCAACCGTACCGGAACACCCTTCATCTCATACTCGGCAAATTTCCATCCCGGACGCTGCGAATCCCGGTCGTCATATTTCACACGAATACCCATTTGCCTGAGCTCCTTCACCAATACATTAACCTTTGCTGATATTTGATCCAATTGCTCCAAATTCTTGTATATCGGAACAATAACAACTTGAACAGGCGCCAGTTTTGGTGGCAGAATCAATCCATTGTTGTCCGAATGCGCCATGATCAAAGCTCCGATCAACCTGGTGGATACACCCCAGGAGGTCGCCCATACATACTCCAGCTTCCCCTCTTTGGAGGTAAACTGAACCTCAAAAGCCTTGGCAAAATTCTGACCCAGAAAGTGCGAGGTGCCAGATTGAAGTGCCTTGCCATCCTGCATCAGTGCCTCAATACTGTAGGTTTCAAGTGCCCCGGCAAACCGCTCATGTTCAGACTTTGCGCCCTTGATCACAGGAACAGCCATGTAATTCTCTACAAAATCGGCATAGACATTGATCATCTTCTCGGTCTCTTCCAATGCCTCTTCTTTCGTAGCGTGTGCCGTATGACCCTCCTGCCACAAAAATTCAGCAGTTCGCAAAAACATCCTGGTACGCATCTCCCAACGTACCACATTGGCCCACTGGTTCACCAGGATAGGCAAATCCCGGTAGGACTGCACCCAATTTTTATAGGTACTCCAAATAATCGTCTCGGAAGTTGGCCTGATAATCAGCTCCTCCTCCAGCTTTGCATCCGGATCCACAATGATCCCTTTGCCATTTGGATCATTCTTCAAACGGTAGTGGGTCACCACGGCACACTCCTTGGCAAAACCATCCACATGGCTGGCCTCTTTCGAGAAGAAGGATTTGGGAATAAAAAGCGGAAAATAGGCATTCTCATGACCGGTATCTTTAAACATCTGATCCAATGCGGCTTGCATTTTCTCCCAGATGGCATAGCCATAAGGTTTGATCACCATACATCCCCGAACGGCAGAATTTTCAGCCAGATCAGCCTTGCTAACCAGATCATTGTACCATTGCGAATAATTTTCCTCTTTTGTTGTAAGTTCTTTAGCCATTTTACTATTTTGGTATGATATTTGCTTGTATTCAGGTATATTTCCAAATGCAAAAATAAGGAAATTGAAGGACTTTTTTAAATAGAAGGAGGAACAAAAGATGAAAACTACCGTGAATCTCTTATTAGCCGTTGCACTGATGGCTACAGCCTGCACAACAGGCTCAAAGATCACCTCCAGTGAATATTCGGATGATTTCTATTTCATGCCCGGAGATGCGCAGCCAATGGCACAAAAACCCGTCAAACAGGCCAAACCAGTTCAGCAGAAAAGTACTGTCTTGATGGAGGTTCAGGAAAATGAACAGGGCAAAATAGTAAACAATTATGTGGTCCCCAAAGGTAGCCGGTCCGACAAGAACGCCTATTACTTTGAGGAGCAACCTGCCTATTCAGATACAATTTCTGAATACAAGGATAACAAGGAGCAGGTGACCATCAACAACTACTACGAAGGTGACGAGATGGACTATACAACCCGTATCAGAACCTTCTACGATCCCTTCTTCTATGACCCATTCTGGGATCCTTACTGGAATTTCGGTTTCGGATACAACTGGGGTTGGGGAGGTTACTACCCATATTACGGTCTGGGTTGGGGTGGCTATTACCCAAATTACGGATTTGGTTGGGGCGGTTATTATCCATATTATGGATTTGGATATGGTTATGGGTATGGTTGGGGTGGATACAATCCATGGTATCCTCCCTATTTCGGAGGCGGCGGCTATTACCCAGACTACGGCGGATCCTATTACGCCGGGGATGTATATGTAGGCAAACAGAATCATACTGGCAAACGTGGTGAATCAAATGCTGTGAGATATGGTGCCAACAGCAACAAAAGCGGAAGTTTCAACCGTCCAAACGGACAGGTTTTGGGTAGAAATCCAGACACTTCCACTGGAAGATTGCAAAATATTGGAAATATTCAGAATGGAGCTGTATCAGGCAACAGGACGGAAACCGGAGCGGGAGCCACAGGTACCAGGCTATCCTCAAACAGGGGCGTCAATGCATCTCAACAGGCGGTTGAAAAAACCAATGTTCAAGGAAGCAGGAATCTCAGGGGAGAAACCATATCCAACCTGCGCCGTTCAAATTCCGTCAACAACCAGGGTGCAGCCAATACGAACCAATCACGCAGTACGGCCAGGCCTGCCACAGGTGGAAATGAGTATACACCCACCTACAACAAACCCAGGATGAATACCCAGCCATCCTACAACAGCGGCACGACCAGGCAGTACAGTTCACCCCAGTCGGGCAGCAGCTCCGCACAAACCGGACGTTACGCCAGGCCGCAGACATCTGGCAGCGCGGTTCCCGGTTCAACAAGGACTCAGCAATCAAGCAGCTACCAGCGAGGTTCTGTAGGCAGCTCCCAATCCCGCTCATCAGGCAGTGAAGGCAGCAGCACCAGAAGTTCATCACCATCCTATTCAGGATCAAACTCCTCTTCAAGGTCCTATTCGGCTCCCTCCTACAACAATAGTTCAAGCGGAAGCTTCAGCGGAGGAAGTAGCAGCGGAACCAGGGGTGCAAGCTCCGGCGGAGGATTTAGCGGTGGTGGCAGCAGCGGAAGCAGTGGAAGCAGCAGCGGTAGCTCCGGCCGAACACGTTAATGGGATATTAACTTTTAAAAGAGAGTTGGCCATCAAAGTCTTTTCTTCCTCAAACGACAAATATTTCCAAAGTTGTTTTCCCACCAGAAGATACGATGGAATAAATAGGATGAAGAAGAGGTTAGACACTCCCGACTTAAATTCCAGGTAGCAATAAAAAATAAAACTATATACAGATGAGACGCTATTTATTAATCTTCACGATGATCCTGTTGGGATCTTCAGTTTCAGCTCAATATGTCGACAATGCCCTCTTGTTTTCACAACAAAATTACGGATCGACAGCCCGGTTAAAAGCCATGGGAAATGCTTTTGGGGCCCTGGGTGGTGATTTCGGGGCGCTGAGTATCAACCCGGCAGGAGTTGCCATTTATCAACGGACTGAATTGTCGACTACCATGGGACTTTTAAACCTTAATTCCACTGAATCCACCTACCAGGGAAACAGTTTTAAGGAAGAAAACAACAATTTCAATTTTAAAAATTTTGGCTACGTATCAGCCATTCCTGCTTCAGGCAAGAGTTCTGGGTTGGTTTCCCTTAATTTTGGGCTGGGCTACAACAGGTTGGCCAATTTTAACCAAAACACGGCTGTTGGCTCCAACAGTTCACCCTATTCCCGCATGGATGCCTTTGCCCAAAACACCAATGGAATCAACTTCAACAATCTGGTTACCACCGATGGTTATGATCCATACAACAGTGTGCCATGGGAAAGCAAACTTGCCTGGGAGACCTATTTGATTGATGTTAGTAATCCTACAGGAACCGGGAATCAGTACACCACCTTCCTGCTCGAGAACGAAACGGTTCAACAGCTGCAAACAACCAGCCAGGAAGGGTTCATCAACGAATATGTCGCTACTTTTGGCGCCAATTTTAACCACCGGCTCTACCTTGGAATGACCCTTGGCATGCAGGATCTCTTTTTCGACGAAGCCAAACTCTACAGCGAAAATGGAGATAATAGTTTGGGTTCCAATGCCGGAAGCTGGGGAAGTTACAATTACACCAACTACTCCAGGTCAAACGGATTCGGCTACAATTTCAAATTCGGAGCTATTTTCCGTCCCGTTCCGGTACTGAGGCTGGGTGTTGCCATCCACACTCCCACCTATTTCAAATTCAACGAATCCTATAGTTCCAGCATGAGTTCAGACCTCAGTGGGATCAGTGACGATGCCGATGGCAAACACAGTGAAAGCTCCCCGGTAGGTACCTACAAATATGATTTTCACACACCTATGCATGTGATTGGAAGTTTAGCTTACCAGGTGGCAAAAAAAGCTTTGATCTCAGTGGATTATGAGTTCGTAGATTATGGTGCAATGAAATACAGCAATGGATTGGGTGGAGGCACCTTTCAGACTGAAAACGGTGAGATAGAAACCATCTACAAGGCTACCCATACCCTGAGGGTTGGAGCTGAATACAAACCGGTGAGTGCGGTGAGCCTGAGGGGTGGTGTCGAGTTCATTGGCAATCCCTACCAGGCATCCGCCTATGGCCTATCCCAGCCAAATGCTGATTACAAATACCGCACCTACAATGGCGGAATCGGTTATCGCCACGGAAACTTCTCCCTCGATGTAACCTATAGCCTCGGAGACAGGACCAACTACCTCTATATGTACCAGGTAGAAGGGGTAAATGTGGATCCGGTGAAGTATCAAACGCTGAACCACGAATTGCTTCTGACCCTGGCCATAAGGATGTAGCAGGGAAATAAGTTGAAATAAATAGAAATAGGTGGAAATATCTCCACCTATTTCTATTTATTTCAACTTATTAACAGCTATTTCACGCTCTCTCAAAGGATCATCCCCGCCCCTACCACATTGTTGGTGGCCTCATCGATCAATATCAAACTGCCGGTTTCCCGGTTTCTCCGGTAGGGATCAAAAAATATGGGCCGGGTAGTCTTGACAGAAATTTTGGCGATCTCATTCAACCCAATGGAAGTATCTTCGTGGAGCTCCTCCAGCGTATTGATGTTCACCTTGTAGGCAACTTCGGTCACCACACATTTCATTTCGTTGGAGGTATGCTTGAGCAGGTATTTGCCACGAAGCTGAAGCGGTTTGCTGTTGAGCCAGCACACCATCAAATCGATCTCCTGGCTCTGCACCGGTTGATTGACCGCATCCACGATCATCGAACCCCTGCTGATATCAATTTCATGGGCCAGGCGAAGGGTCACCGATTGAGGGGCAAAAGCCAGCTGCAAATTCTCCTCTCCAAAGTCAATCCCTTCAATCGTTGTCTTTTGACCACCCGGCAAGGCTACCACCGCTTGTCCAACCCGGAAGATACCTCCGGCGACCCTGCCTGCATATCCCCTGTAATCATGAAACTGATCAGACTGGGGACGAATCACATACTGCACAGGGAAACGCGGATCGGTAAAATTGTGGTCACCTCCAACCGGCAACGTCTCCATCAAGCCGATAAAAGTAGGCCCGGTGTACCAGTCCATATTCAGGGAACGGTCCACCACATTGTCTCCAAGCTTTGCGCTGATGGGTAGAAAATGAACATCATTGTTTCCCAGTTTCCGGGCAACTTCCGTAAAATCAGTTTTAATCGCTTCAAAAACCTCTTCTGCAAAGTCGACAAGGTCCATCTTGTTGACACAAACTACCACATGTGGAATCTGGAGCAATGCTGCGATGTAGGCATGACGCCGCGTCTGTTCAATCACCCCGTTGCGCGCATCAATCAAAATGACGGCAGCATTGGCTGTAGATGCACCGGTCACCATGTTCCGGGTATACTGAATGTGCCCCGGCGTGTCAGCAATGATAAACTTCCTTTTGGGCGTGGCAAAATACCGATAGGCCACATCAATGGTAATGCCCTGCTCACGCTCGGCCTTGAGACCGTCGGTTAGGAGCGCGAGATTGACGTTGGCGTCGCCACGCCTGAGCGAGGATTGCTCCATCGCCTCGAGTTGGTCTTCGAAGATGGATTTGGAATCATAAAGCAAACGCCCGATAAGGGTGGATTTGCCGTCGTCAACGGAACCGGCGGTGGTGAAGCGGAGGAGGTCCATGGGTAAAAACT
>CAZVTL010000223.1:0-6459 GCA_964630075.1 uncultured Tangfeifania sp. | reverse complement strand
AGGGTATTTCCATAGGAGTAAAGGGTGTTGGAGTTGAGATTGAAGGCATCTGAACTGAAGTATCCCATCACCTTCAGGTGATTTTTTGGTCCAAATTCAAAATTGGCTGTTCCATTCACATCGTAAAACTTTGCCACACTGTACATAAAGGTCTTGTTTCTGGATTGTTTCATCATCCAGTCCGAATAGGTGGTTCTTCCTCCGATCAGAAAGGTGCTTTTCCCCCTTTTACTGAAGGGTCCCTCCAATGTAAGGCGGCTGTTGATCAGACCGATCCCCCCGTTTATCCCCACCTTTTTATCGTTTCCCTGTTTGAGTTTTATATCCATGACAGAGGAGATTCGTTCCCCGTAGGAGGTGGGGATTCCGCCTTTGTAAAGCGTTACATCTTCCACGGCATCCGGATTAATCATGGAGAAGAAGCCAAAAAGATGGGTGCTGTTGAAGACAGGGGCTCCATCCATCAAAATCAGGTTCTGATCCGTGTTTCCTCCACGTACGTTAAAACCGGAAGACATCTCCCCAACGCTTTGAACGCCGGGCATCATCACCATGCTCTTGATCAGGTCGGCTTCCCCCATCAGTACCGGGAGCTCCCTGACCGTGATTGAACTCATTTTTATCATGCTCATCTGCGCCTTGGAAGTTTTGGAGTTCTCCCCCAGGACTGTCAATTCTTCGATGGCATAGGATTTCTCGAAGAGATCAAAATCGGCTTTCCCATCCTGTATCAGGTTGATGCTGAAATATTGATTTTCGTAACTCATGAAGGAGACTTTCAGGTGAATTTCTCCTGTCGGAAGTTCGATGGAGTACCTGCCTCTTGCATCTGAGGTTACTCCGGTTTTGGTTTCAGGATTGTAGATCACGGCCCCCATCAGTGGGTCGCCGGTTTTGCCCTCCACCACTTTCCCATTTAAGCGGGCTTTCTTGTATCTGCCCTGGTTCAAGGGGTCTCCGACAACGAGCGACCGTATTTCCATCCCGGCTGCCTCACCCGGTTGGTCTGTAATTTTGGGTTGGAGAAATACTGAACTGTTCTGAAAGAACTTGAAATTGAGCGGATGGCCGTTCAATACCTTGTTCAGTACCTGGGCCAGGGGCTCCTCGTTGAAAGTACCCGAGAATTTAATCGTTTTGATCCACTCCTCCTTGAAGAAAAACCTTATTCCGTAAGTTTTTTCGAGCGAAACAAACAATTCCTGAACAGGGACATCCAGAAAGCTGCCTGAAATCTTCATCTCCTGGATTTCTTGCGAATGACCGGTTTTGAGGGTTAATAGAATCGCAACAAACAGATATATGGTCTTATACAGAATTTTTGTTAAAAAGTGCTTCACTGGATGCCGGGGACTTAATAGAAGTAATCGTTGTATATTTCCACCTGCAAGCAATCAAATTCATGCGGGCAAGGAAGAATTCAAATGTATGGAATTGGTATTTAATATCCACAGGGGAATTAAACTTTGTTCGAAAATGTTTGAATGGTCCAATTGGGGATGGCTTTTTGCTCCTATGGATGGTTTAACATGCCATTCACCTGGTTAAAACGATCATTTTTGTGAAGCTAACAGGTTCAGACTGGTGTTTATCGGAAGTTGCACTGCACCGGGTTGCGATGGTAATTTAGCCTTAAAAAGGTGTGGTATTAGGTAGGTATCGATGGTCAGGTAACAACCAATAGGTATGCCAAGCTATTGATTGAGCCTTTTCAGCTAATTATCCTTGATGGCAAAGTTGCCTATAGAACTGACAATATGTAAAAGAGATGTCATCAAAAAGGGGTTAGACACATGTGCCTAACCCCTTGATTTTCAAATTGTCGGGGTGACAAGATTTGAACTTGCGACCCCCCGCCCCCCAGACGGATACGCTACCAGGCTGCGCTACACCCCGAAATTTGTTGGCTGTCCAATATCCATCTGTAGGATTGGAAAGCGGTTGCAAAAATAGCTTCTGTTTTCCGTTTTCCAAAATATAATCGGCATTTAAAAAAATAAAATAATTTCTACTAGCAACTATTGCTGTAGTAATCGAATTTTTCTAATTTTGGGAAAAATATAATTTCATTATGGAACTGTTTAAATCGATGAATACAGAGAGTCACACCAGCTCCACCACTGGTCAGCCCAAAGAGGTTGAAAAGGTAAGATGTTTGATTATCGGGTCTGGTCCGGCAGGATTTACTGCCGCCATCTATGCCTCCAGGGCCAATCTTCATCCTGTCATGTATGAAGGAATGCAGCCGGGTGGCCAGCTGACTACCACCACGGAGGTGGAGAACTTTCCGGGTTACCCGGAGGGAGTTACAGGGCCGGTAATGATGGAAGACTTGAAAGCCCAGGCATTGCGCTTTGGAACGGATGTTCGCTGGGGATTGGCTACCGCTGCCGAATTTGGAGAGGGTATTCACAAGATTACCATCGACGGTGTCAAATTGATTGAAGCAGAGACTGTCATCATTGCCACGGGTGCAGAAGCCCAGTACCTGGGTCTTCCGGATGAGAAGAAGTATGCCGGTTCCGGCGTATCTGCCTGTGCCACCTGTGATGGATTTTTCTACAGAGGGAAGGATGTCGCAGTAGTTGGAGGTGGAGATACTGCCTGCGAGGAGGCCATCTACCTGGCCGGGTTGTGCCGCAAAGTTTATCTTGTTGTACGCCGCGATCAGCTTCGCGCCTCCAAAGTGATGCAGGACCGGGTTTTCAAAACTGCCAACATCGAAGTACTCTGGAAACACCAGACCAAGGGCCTGATCGGGCAGGGGGTGGTGGAAGGTGCTGTTTTCGTGAAAAATCAGGGAGCAGCAGATGAGACAGAAGTTACCGTTCCAATCGATGGTTTCTTTTTGGCCATTGGTCACAAACCCAGTTCCGAAATCTTCAAACCGTCCATCGAAACCGATGAAGTTGGATATATCAAAACCATTGGTGTCTCCTCCATGACCAATATCCCCGGTGTATTTGCCTGCGGGGATGTGATGGATCCTCATTACAGGCAGGCGGTTACAGCGGCCGGATCGGGTTGCAAGGCGGCGATTGATGCGGAGCGCTATCTATCAGAGAAGCACTAAACCAATGTGAAAATTGGGAAATTGGGAAATGTGAAAATGAAGAAAGCTTTGATCATATTTTGTAGCTATAATCCTAAAAAAGATCATTGAAGTTTCAATTCTCCTTACCCACAAATCTTAATTTCCACATTTTTACATTTCCACATTTTCACATTTTCCCATTTCCACATTTTCAAATTTTGTTCGTCATGTCACACAAAGTTCATTCATTCGATACCAGGGCTATCCACGTAGGAGAGGAGGCAGAATTCCTGGAAGGCAGCCGAAACGAAGTGGTGGCTCCCATTTATCTCTCCTCGACCTATGCCCGGAATGAGGTACGGAATCCCGGGGTTTTTCAATATTCCCGAAGCCAGAATCCAACCCGATTTGCTTTGGAAAAAAGGTACGCATCTCTGGAGCAGACAGCGTATGGCCTGGGCTTTGCTTCCGGTTTGGCCGCAGAGGCAACCCTTATGGTTGCGCTGCTGAAGCCGGGAGACCATGTCATCGGCTTTGATGATTTGTATGGGGGAACCAAACGGTTGTTCCATTTGTGGGAAGATAATTATGGTATCAAAGTGACCCTTGTGGATGCTTCCCATCCGGAATTGGTGGAAGCAGCCATCCGGCCGGAGACCAAACTGGTATGGCTCGAGTCTCCCTCCAATCCATTGTTGAAGATTTGCGATATCTCGGCTATTTCAGTCATTGCCCATCGGCATGGTCTTTTGGTAGTGGTCGACAATACCTTCCTATCTCCCTATTTTCAGAAGCCGGCAATTCTGGGCGCTGACATCGTGGTACACAGCATCACCAAATATATTGCTGGTCACAGCGATGTGATAGGTGGGGCTATCATGTTAAATGACAAAGCTTTGTATGACAGGTTGAAGTTTTGTCAGAATGCCCTTGGGGCTGTCCCTTCCCCGTTTGACTGTTACCTGGTACTTCGCGGATTGAAAACATTGTCTTTGAGAATGGAGAAACACCAGTCAAATGCAATGGCCATTGCCGAATATCTTGAGAATCATCCCAAGGTTTCCAGGGTCTATTATCCGGGACTGAAAAGTCATCCCCAATATGAGATGGGTATGCGGCAGGCAAGTGGTTTTGGCGGAATGGTCTCCTTTGAAGTAGTGGGTGGAGAGAAGGAGGCAGTGAAATTTCTGGAGAGCCTTGGTTTATTTACGCTGGCCGAGAGTTTGGGTGGTGTAGAATCACTCATTGAGCATCCGGCTTTGATGACCCATGCTTCCATTACTGCCAAGGAGCGCGAGATGGCCGGGATTAAGGATTCGCTGATTCGAATGTCTGTGGGGGTAGAGGACAAGGTCGATTTGATTGCAGATCTGGAGCAGGCATTGGAAAGGATTTGAAAATTATCACTACTTTTAAAGGATAAAAATTAATCTTATGAAAAACATACTTGTTGCTGCATTGTTGTTGGTTACCATTGCCGGATTCGCTCAAAAGAGACAATCCCTGTTCAATGGCAAAAATCTGGAAGGATGGTCGATCTGGGTGAATGATCAATCGATCGATCCCGGAAAATACTTTTATGTGAAGGATGGCGTCATTGAGACGCCTGGTGTACCGATGGGCTATCTTAGGACCAAGGGGGAGTATTCAGATTACCGTCTTCACGTGGAGTGGTGTTATCCTGAGAATCCAACCAACAGCGGTATTTTTATTCACACCAATGGTCCTGACCAGCAATGGCCATTGCATTACCAGGCGCAGCTGAAACATGGTTTTGCCGGTGATTTTATTGTGAATGCAGCGGGTGAAAAGGCAACAGTTGGTGACAGTACCTATGTTGGTACGGAGAAAGTAAAACCCATTGCGGCCAAAAAAAATCCTTCCAATGAAAAACCAGCGGGTGAGTGGAACAGCTATGATATTACCTGCAAGGGAAATACCGTAGAGGTTTCGGTGAATGGTTTGTTGCAGAGTAAGGCAGTAAATTGTTCGATGACCAAGGGTGCAATTGGATTGCAGGCCGAGGGTTCCAAAATTCGGTTCAGGAATATCTGGATTGAAAAGTTGTAAAGACAGATTCCTGGATTTACACGCAACCGAATGTATAGACACAAAAGAGAAAAGGGTATCCAGACCGGATACCCTTTTCTCTTTTTATGGAACGAGCGATCAGTTTACCTGAGCGATTTTTGAGGCGACATATTTGCCTGCCTCCAATTTCTTGCGAACTTCAGAGAAGGCTTTGATGGTATATTCCACATCCTCCAGCGTATGGGAAGCGGTTGGGATCAATCGCAGCAGCAGTTGACCTTTTGGAATTACCGGATAAATTACGATGGAACAGAAAATGTTGTAATTCTCTCTCAAATCCATGATCACATTGGTACCTTCCGGTACACTGCCTGAAAGATAGACCGGGGTAACAGGGGAGTTTGTAACACCAAGGTCGAAATTTTCGGCCTTCAAACCTTTTTGAAGAGCTTCCACGACGGTCCACAAATTTGTACGAATCTGCGGTTGAGTTTTAATCAGTTCCAACCTTTTCAGCAAGCCGATGACCATGGCAATGGGCAATGATTTTGCGAAAGTTTGGGAGCGCATGTTGTAGCGCAGGTAGTCACAAACCTCTTCTTTGGCAGCAATGAATGCGCCAATTCCAGCCATTGATTTGGCAAAGGTTCCAAAGTACATGTCGATTTGATCCTGAACACCAAAAAATTCTCCAACGCCAGCGCCCGTTGCACCCATGGTTCCAAAACCGTGTGCATCGTCGACCAGGAGGCGGAAGCTGAATTCACTCTTCAAGGCAGCGATTTGGTCCAGTTGACCAAGGTCTCCCGCCATTCCAAATACGCCCTCCGTAATGACCAATATACCCCCGCCGGTTTTTTGTACCAGTGAAGTAGCGTGTCCGAGCTGCTTGCGCAGACTCTGCATGTCGTTGTGCTGAAAGACAAATCTTTTGCCCATGTGTAGGCGAACACCGTCCAAAATACAGGCGTGTGCCTCCGCATCGTATACGATCACATCGTTGCGACCGCAGATTGCATCGATGATGGAGATCATGCCCTGGTACCCATAATTCAGCAGGAATGCATCTTCCTTGCCCTCGAATGCGGCAAGCTGTTTTTCCAACTCTTCATGTTTACTCGTTTGACCTGACATCATCCGGGCTCCCATTGGATAGGCCAAACCATATTGTGCCGTGGCCTCTGCATCCGTTTGACGAACTTCCGGGTGGTTGGCAAGACCGCAATAATTGTTCAGGCTCCAATTGAGCACCTCTCTGCCACGGAATTTCATTCGTGGTCCAATTTCTCCTTCAAGTTTTGGAAACGAAAAATAGCCATGTGCTTCTTTCTGGTACTGTCCAAGGTTTCCTTTGTCAGTTTTAATTTTTTCAAATATATCCACGGTAGTAAACT
>CAZVTL010000222.1:0-6473 GCA_964630075.1 uncultured Tangfeifania sp. | reverse complement strand
ATTGTTTTCAATTACGGACTCTTTGATTTCATGGCTCCCCATTTTTACTGGCGTTTTGCCAAGGGAGAGACCGACTACCAATTGGGGATTCAACGGATGAACTCCTTTATCCGCGGATACCTGGAGGACCAGCGCAAGGTAACGGAATATGAACTTTTGCTCACTCCTGCCGAGCGGGAATCGCTTTACAATGCCCTTGTTGAGAATTACAAACCGGAGAACCGGGTCTACCGCTACTCCCACTTTGCCGACAATTGTGCAACCAGGTTACGCGACCAGATTGAGAAGGCAGTCGGCGGAAAAATCAAGTATGACACAACCGGAGATAAAAAAATGTCATTCAGGGATTTAATTGACTTGTACGTTCAGGACAACAGTTGGGATGGATTGGGCATCAAGCTGGCATTGGGTCTCCCTACCGACCGCATTTCCACATTTTCCGAAAAGATGTTCTTACCCGATTACCTGGGAGATGACATGTCCAGGGCGGTGGTGGAAAGGGAGGGCCAAACCTCCCCCTTGACCGGCGAGCCTGCTGTCCTGTTTGATGCACCCCTCTGGCAGCGGAGCTTCTCCCCTACCTCCCCGGCTGTTGTAATCCTGCTCGTTTTCCTGGGAGTACTTGCCCTGACGATGCTGGAAAGAAGAAATAAAACTAGATACCACTGGTTGGACATCACCATTTTTATCATTTTTGGCATTGCCGGCATGATCCTATATTTCACCACCTTCATCTCGGTGATGCCCTCCACCAAATGGAACCTCAACCTGTTGTGGGCCTGGCCTACCCACTTTTTGCTGGGGATATTCTGGATGTTTCCCGCCAAACGAAAGAAGCTTGCCTGGTATGTTCGGCTAACGACAATTGTTACAACATTATTTCTTGTTTCAATATATTTCCTCCCCCAGACCTTCCACTGGCTGGTGGTTCCGATTTGTTTGATTTTGTTGATGAGAACCTGGACTTTGCATCCTATCAAATTGAAATACAATTCTTTAACCGCTACGCGGTAAAGAGGGTTCGGGTGGGTAATTATTCTACAATACTGTAACCGCTACGCGGTATGGCAACATTTGAGTTCTATTTATCTAAATTACAACAAATTAAAAAATCCATCGGGTAGAATTATGTATTGTAGCAAATTATGTACAACCGCCTATTTACCGCGTAGCGGTTAAAGTATTGTAGCTGAAACAAGAATTGCAAATGTCAATTTCCCGCGTAGCGGTTAAAGTATTGTAGAATAACATCATTCAGATCAATTTGAAAAAATAAAAACATAAAACCCGGATCTTTTACCCAAATTTATATTCAATTGGTTTTTAGTCCTAAACACAGAGATTGTTTATTGACCGAGAAAATCCGACCACGAATTAATGAATATTTGAGTGGAATCCTCACAAATCTCGGGCATAAATCAATCATTGTAAACGGCGTGGCTGATCATGTTCACATCTTTTTAGGTCTTAATCCAAAAATTTCTATTTCGGAGACAGTAAAAGAATTAAAGAGAAGTTCTTCCATTTTGATAAATGAAAAGAGACTCGTTGCAGGCAAATTTGAATGGCAGGAGGGTTACGGAGGGTTTTCATATGGGCATTCTCAAATTGGACAAGTGTTCGATTACATAAAAAATCAAGAAATTCACCATCAAAAAAAATCATTTAGAGAAGAATACCTTGAATTCTTGGAACGGTATGAGATAAAATTTGAAGATCAATATTTATTTGAATTCTTTGATTGACATTTCTTTAACCGCTACGCGGTAAAGAGGGGTCGGGTGGGTAATTATTCTACAGTACTGTAACCGCTACGCGGTATGGCAACATTTGAGTTCTATTTATCTAAATTACAACAAATTAAAAAATCCATCGGGTAGAATTATGTATTGTAGCAAATTATGTACAACCGCCTATTTACCGCGTAGCGGTTAAAGTATTGTAGCTGAAACAAGAATTGCAAATGTCAATTTACCGCGTAGCGGTTAAAGTATTGTAGAACCAATTTGTACAATTGACGATTTACCGCGTAGCGGTTAAAGTATTGTAGCTGAAACAAGAATTACAAATACCATTTTACCGCGTAGCGGTTAAAGAATTGTTTACCCATTTGGCGGATTTCCGTATATTTACCTGAACAATCAAAAATACCAAACTTTGACTACCTCCCCCAACAAATACGTCGAGACACCGCTGATGAAGCAGTACTATGCCGTCAAGAACAAATACCCTGACGCTGTTTTGCTTTTCAGGGTAGGCGACTTTTACGAGACCTTCGGGGAGGATGCCATCAAGGCGTCAGAGATCTGCGGGATCACCCTCACCCGCCGGGCCAATGGCTCGGCCAGCTTCGTGGAGCTTGCAGGTTTCCCCTACCATGCGCTGGATACCTACCTGCCCAAACTGGTTCGTGCCGGACAGCGGGTGGCCATCTGCGAACAGCTCGAGGATCCCAAACTCACCAAATCGATCGTCAAAAGGGGAATTACAGAATTGGTTACCCCGGGGGTTTCGATCAACGACAATGTACTGGAGCACCGTGAGAACAACTTCCTGGCATCGGTACACATCGAAAAGAATATCGCTGGAGTAGCCTTCCTGGATATCTCCACCGGTGAATTCATCACCGCAGAGGGAAGTTTCGAACACATCGACAAGCTGCTCAACAGTTTCCAACCCAAGGAGGTGCTGTTCCAAAAGGGCAAGGAGAAGCTCTTCGCCGAACTATTCGGACCCAAATTCTACACCTACAAACTCGACGACTGGGTCTATACCTTTGATGCCGCCAACGACAAGCTGCTTCGCCATTTCGAGACCATCAACCTGAAGGGTTTTGGGGTACAAAACCTGGAGACTGGAATAATCGCGGCCGGTGCCATTCTCTACTACCTCGACATTACCCAGCACAAGCAGGTGAGCCATATTACGGCCCTCTCGCGGATCGAAGAGGAACAGTACGTCTGGCTGGATCGTTTCACCATCCGCAACCTTGAACTTTTTTACTCCATCAACGAAGGTGCCAAAACGTTGATCCAGGTGATCGACCGCACCATCACCCCGATGGGTGCCCGGTTACTTCGGCGCTGGATGGCTCTCCCCCTGAAAGAGGTGGGCAAGATCCGGGAGCGCCAGGAGGTAGTCAAACGGTTCGTTACCCATCCCGACCTGCGGGAGGAGATCGAAACGGAGCTGCACCTGGTGGGCGACCTTGAACGCATCATCTCCAAAGCCTCCGTTGGGCGGATCAATCCCCGCGAGATGGTTCAGCTCAAAAACTCATTGTTGGCCATTGCCAAAATCCGCAGTTTCTGCGAAACTTCGGAGAACAAAGTCCTGGTAAGGTTTGCCGAACAGCTCAATCCATGCCATACCATTTGTGACAGAATTGAAAAAGAGATCGTTGCCGAACCTCCGGTGATGCTGGTCAAGGGCAATGTGGTGGCTCCAGGGGTCTCAGAGGAGCTGGATGAACTGCGTTCACTCGCATTGTCAGGCAAGGATTACCTGCGAAAATTGCAGGAACGTGAGAGCATCCGAACCGGAATCTCCTCCATGAAGGTCTCCTACAACAATGTTTTCGGCTATTTTATTGAGGTTCGCAACATGCACAAGGACAAAGTTCCCAGCGACTGGATCAGAAAACAGACCCTCGTGAATGCCGAACGTTACATTACAGAGGAGCTGAAAGAGTATGAAACGAAAATCCTGGGAGCTGAAGAGCGGATACTTGCCCTCGAAACCGCCCTTTTCAATGATCTGATCAATGCGCTCACAGACTATTACCAGGCCATCCAGCTCAATGCCAGTCTGACCGCGCAGATCGACTGCCTCCGTTCCTTTGCCGAGGTGGCGGTGCAAAACAAGTATACCTGTCCGGATGTAAACGACAGCGACCTGCTGGAGATCAAGGGGGGACGCCATCCTGTGATTGAACAGCAACTCCCGGTAGGGGAAAAATACATTGCCAACGACCTCACCCTTGACAATTCGGAACAACAGATCATCATGATCACAGGGCCAAATATGGCAGGTAAGTCCGCACTGCTCCGGCAGACCGCACTGATCGTCCTGCTGGCCCAGATTGGCTCCTTCGTCCCCGCAGAGGCAGCCAGTATCGGGTACATCGACAAGATATTCACCAGGGTTGGCGCCTCGGACAATATTTCTTCCGGTGAATCCACCTTCATGGTGGAGATGACCGAGGCGGCCAGCATCCTCAACAACCTCTCCGACCGCAGCCTGATCCTTTTCGACGAACTGGGCCGGGGAACCAGTACCTACGACGGCATCTCCATTGCCTGGTCGATTGTGGAATACATCCACGAGCACCCCAGGGTGAAGGCCAAGACCCTCTTTGCCACCCATTACCATGAGCTGAACGAGATGGAAAAATCCTTCAGCAGGATCCGGAATTTCAACGTCTCTATCAAGGAGATGGGGAAAAACATCATCTTCCTCCGTAAGTTGGTACCCGGAGGCAGCAACCACAGCTTTGGAATCCATGTGGCACAGATGGCAGGCATGCCAAGAAGTGTGGTGGCGCGCGCCGAAGATATCCTTGCCCAGATGGAGAAGAGCAACCGGAAGGAGTATCCGGTCAAGCCTGTTGGCGACCTTGCCCAAAACAGGGAGGGATACCAGCTCAGCATCTTCCAGCTGGACGATCCCGTGCTCAAGCAGATCAGGGATGAGATCAAAAACCTGGATATCAACCGAATGTCGCCGCTCGAAGCGCTCAACAAATTGAATGAAATTAAGAAGATCACGGGAATGTGAAAATTGGGAAATTGGAAAATGTGGAAATGTGGAAATTTCCGCTGCCTACAGAAGTAATGAAACAATGACAATGCCATAATGTTTTCTTTGTGAACTTAGCGGGCTATTTGTTCACCATCATTTTTTCCTGATAATTCAACAAAGTTTTTCGCAACCAGCCTAGAAAGGCAAACCGGCATGCCAATCCAAAATCGAAAATCCAAAATCGACCATTCAGCATTCGCTGATCGAAGCGAAATGTCTATATTTGCCGCATGAAACATCCATGAACAAAAGTTCACAAAAACAGGAGTATGGCCATGGATGTTCCATATGGCCAATGCTTTAGCTTAATAATACACACATGAATGTGATGTTTAAATCCCTGTTTCTTGCCCTGATTTTATCCGGCAGCCTGATTGCCAATGGTCAATCCAGGAACATGGACGATAATTCAGGAAATGCCTTCTCCGGAAACAATCAGAACCAGAAGAAGGGCGCAGATGGGAAAAAGGACTCCATCAAATTCATCCTGAAAGAGTTCGAGATGCTGGATGAACTCACCCGTGTGAGTGAAGTAAAAGTAGATACCTCCGTTAGGGATTTCCACATTTATCATCCGGCCTTCAAAAATTCAGTCTCGGTTCAAACTTTGGGAAATTTGGGCAATGCTTACCAATCGGGCGAGTTTTTCCAACGGAGAAGCCAGGACAACGATTTCCTGTTTCTGCTCAACTATTCCGATTATGGATCCTGGCCTGGCGGAATCAAATATTACAATACCACCAAGCCCTACACGCTGCTTACCTATGGACAATGGTTCTCCAACAAACCAAAAGGAGAGACTGCCCTGAAGATATTGCATACACAAAATATCAACAAAGCCATCAATTTTGGGTTCTATTTCAACTCCTACGGGTCGCAGGGCAAATACCTCAACCAGGAATCCAAGGACAGGAGTGTTGGATTCTTTTCCAGTGGCAACTTTGACAGGTATGATTTCTGGATATCGTTTGGAAAAAACAGGTTCGAAAACCAGGAGAACGGAGGACTTCCCAATCCAACAGACATCGAAAACCCTGACATCAAACCCGAAAATATCTCCGTTTGGCTGACGGACGTAAAATCGATCAACAACAGTCTCTTCGGAACACTTACCCATCAGTTCAAGTTGGGAAGCTGGAAAGAGATGAAAGATACCATCCGCAAAGAGATCTATGAGCAGTTTATCCCAAGGGTTGCATTGACGCATGTACTGAATGTTCAGAAATCGACCCGGTTATTTACCGAAGCTGAACCGAATCCGTCCTACGACTATACAGGAGACAAAGGGACTGTCTATTTTTATGGGAAAGATCACAAACCTTACATCAATGGGGTTGCCGGAAGTTCGACTGATCCTGCCACCATTGATCGCGCCGGTAAAACCCTAGTTTCCAATCGGTTTGTACTGAAATTCATGGAAGCTCCCGATCGTAAATATACCTTCGGCAAACAAATTTTCATATCCAACGACCTTGTAAACAATTTTTTCCCGCAGGAGGAAATGGCGAAAGACAGCACGGGTGCCGACCAAATACCATTGGGTCTGATGCAAAGCCACAGCTATTCCAATACCTTCATTGGCGGTTCTGCTTACCGTACCGACGGGCGGTTCTGGAACTGGACCGTAACCGGAAAGTCATACATACAGGGCCGCAATGCGCTGGATTATGAAC
>CAZVTL010000221.1:0-6612 GCA_964630075.1 uncultured Tangfeifania sp. | reverse complement strand
GAAAAGGAACCGCTCACCAAAACGGACCACCATGACTTCAGTGAAGCTGATTACCGTAAACTGCACAGTATACTGGCAGATTCGGTTTCTGTTCTAAAATCGCTGAAACAGGAGGATCTGATCATCCTTCCTGAAAAAAAAGAGCAACAGCTGAAGGTGGATGCCATCAGTGGCGCCACCAGGCAGTACCTGCAGGATTACCTGATAAGGAATGCCGCCTACACCTGCTATACCTTGTGGCACACCGTTTACGGGACAACCAGGGAAAGGATTCAAAACCAGCTGGAGGCAAGATTAAACGCAGAATTTCTCGGTAAAATCTTTCAACTGAAAGATCCGGTTCTTCAGGTCTGGGCCATCCATGCTGTCGGAAAACATCCGGAATACACATCCCGATTCACCGAAAATATATTGCTCCTCGTAAAATCGGACAACAATGAAGTTGCCCATGCGGCCCTGAACTATTTCACACCGGCCAGGATTTCTGATCCTGGAATCCAGCAGCAAATGGCCCAGTCAGTGGGTGAGGCAGTCTCCCAGATCCGGTTCGAGATCATTTGGAAACTAAAATCACTTCCCAGGATCAGCAACGAGTCCATTGGGATACTGCTCGATTTCTATCTGCAGCAAAAAATCTATGCCGGATTGTTGGGGTACATTTTCGATATGATCCACGCCGAAAACCTGAAGGATCCTGCCATCCTTCAGCAGGTGAAGAAATTGGCCAAGGACAAGAATCCCTATGTCAGGAACCTCGCAGCAAAAATACGTGCTGAAGTAAAGAAATAAGATCGTAAATTCGCATCAATCTCCAAGCTATAAATGATGTTATAAATTAACTACACAGATGAGCAAAATCCATTTGAACCTTCTTTTGATTTTCGCATCCCTCACCTTTTCCGGAGCAGCCAGGGAATACCATGTTTCGGTAAATGGGAACAATCAGGCCATGGGATCGGCCAGCCAACCATTCAGGAGCATCAACTTTGCCGCACAGCTTGCAGCTCCGGGAGACATCATCACGGTTCATGCCGGCACCTACCGTGAATGGATCAATCCTGCCAGGGGAGGCGAAAGCGACACAAAGCGAATTGTCTACCAGGCTGCAGTAGGTGAAAAAGTCGAAATCAAAGGATCTGAAGTGATTACTGGCTGGAAAAGAACTTCGGATGGAACCTGGAAAATTATGGTTTCCAACACCATTTTTGGGAACTACAACCCTTACCAGGATTCCATATTCGGAGACTGGTTCACCAACCGCGGCAGAATCCATCATACAGGAGAGCTCTTTCTGAATGGAAAATCACTTTTCGAAAAGGAGACACTTGCGAAGGTTACAAATCCGGTAGCAGATACGAAAATCAAGGATGCAGAAGGGTCCACCTATACCTGGTATTGTGAAAGCAAGTCGGATAGTACTGCCATCTGGGCCAATTTCCAAAAAGCAGATCCAAACAAAAACCTAACTGAAATCAGTGCCAGGAGAACTTGCTTCTATCCGGAAAAACCCGGTATCAACTATATAACCATACGTGGTTTTCACTTCAGTCAGGCAGCTACACAGTGGGCGGCACCTACCGCCGAACAGGTTGGCATGATCTCCACCCACTGGAACAAAGGGTGGATCATAGAGAACAATGTCATCAGCGATGCCAAATGTTCCGGCATCACCCTGGGGAAAGAACGTGCTACCGGGCACAATGTCTGGTCGGCCAACCGGAGCCTCGACGGATCGCTGCACTACATCGAAGTGACCTTCAAAACCCTGCGAAATGGATGGAGCAAGTCACAAATAGGATCCCATATCGTTCGGAACAATGAAATATTTAATTGCGAGCAGACTGGTATTTGTGGAAGCATGGGGGCGGCCTTCAGCCTGGTTGAGAACAACCACATTCACCACATCTGGACCAAAAGGCAGTTTGCCGGTGCCGAAATCGGGGGAATAAAATTCCATGCCGCGATCGATACAAGGATCGAAAACAACTGCATTCATGATACCGGACGTGGTTTGTGGCTCGACTGGATGGCACAGGGAACCAGGGTTTCGAAAAACCTGCTGTACAACAACGACCTGGAGGATCTTTTCCTGGAAGTAAACCATGGCCCCACCCTGGTCGACAACAATCTGCTGCTTTCGCCCATTGGGATCAGAACACAGTCACAAGGAACTGCTTATGTCCACAACCTGATCTCAGGACAGATTACCATGTGGCCGGAGCCCAACAGGTTTACCCCCTATCATCTTCCCCACTCCACAGAGGTGGCCGGACTCTCCACTATTTTTTCAGGAGATGACAGGTATTACAACAACCTCTTCCTGGGTGCCGGTGAGGAGCTGAACCCGAAAAGCAACAAAACCAACTATGGCCTTGTGGGCTATAACCTGGCCAAGCTGCCGGTATGGATAGATGGAAATGTTTACTTTGACAAGGCACTTGGATGTCAGGGTGAAACAAACAAAACTGAAAAAGCAGGGGTCAAATCCAATCCAATCCTCACTGAAAAAGGCAACCAGGTTCTGCTTGAGCTGAACCTTGGAGAAGACCTAAAAAATCAGGCTCGCCAAATTATTACAACTGAAATACTGGGTAGGGCCAAGATGCCCAACGCGGCTTTCGAAAATCCGGATGGTACAAGCTTAAAGATTGACAAAGATTATTTTGGCAAAATGCGCTCCAAAAATTTAATCTCTGCGGGGCCGTTTGAAGGAACCTTGCCAGGCAAAAATTCATTTGTTGTTTGGAGATATCCGGCAAAATGAGACAATTATCGGAACAACTGCCGGTTTACAGCCTCCAGAACTTTAGCGCGCCTGAACGGAAAAGCCAACAGTTTCAGGTGGAGATATTCGATGCAAACCGTCACTTCAGTGTGAAATATCCGCACCGGCACGATTTTTTCGAGATTCTATATCTTTTGAAAGGATCGGGTTACCATGTGATCGATGGCAACAAATATGAGATAAAGCCACCCTGTCTCTTTTTTATGTCACCGGGTCAGGCACACAAGCTGGAACTATCGCTCGACATCGAGGGATTCATCTTCATCTTCACCTCCGATTTCTACCAGCTCAACCGAAGCAACCAAAACAGCCTGATTGAATTTCCCTTCTTCTATACGATACACCAGGACAATCCTCCCCTGCTGCTTTCCAGCGAAAGCGACATCCGGTTTTTGGAGTTGCTGTTCCGGCAAAGTATTCTTGAAATCAAGCAGGCCGGGGAATCTACCCCTGAGCTGCTCCGCTCGATCCTGGAGCTGATTCTCAACACCTGTGCAGCGAGGTATCCGGGCCATGAGAAAACTTTGAACAAAGGGAAAGCTCAAACCATTGTCAAAAAATTCTACCACCTGATCGAAGAAAATTTTCAGAGAAACCTGCTGCTGAGCGACTATGCCAGACTGATTGGTGTTACACCGAACCATCTGACCCAAACCGTGAGGCATTTGACCGGCAAGAGCTCCTCCCAGGTCATCAAAGCAAAACAACTGCTCGAGATCAAGCGGCTTTTGTTCCATACCAACCTGACTGTTTCCGAAATTGCCAACCTGCTCCATTTCGAAGACCAATCTTACTTTACCAAATTCTTCAAACGGGAAACCGGGTTGACCCCGCTTCAGTACCGCAACGATACCTCAAAATAATCAGCAAAATTACCATTTGGGAAAAGATATTATCTAGCTGTATTTTAAGACATAGATCCAACTATTCAGCGCAGCAGAAAACAAGATCCATGAAAAGTACCTAAAATTATCCGGTTTTTTCCATGCGGTTTTGGGAAATATTGTATTGCTTTGCAGAATCAAAAAGCTGGAATCATCGTAGTATGAATCGTAAAGTATGTGTCGCGCAAAGAACGCAAAGTAACGCAAGACGCTTGAGGGGCTTACTTTGCGTAACCTTGCGTTCTTTGCGCGACACATTGGAATCAACACAGAAGAGCAGATAATAAATTAATTACTCATAAAAATTCATCAAAATGGCAAATTATTTCAATTCACTTCCCCTGAGGCTCAAAATTGAAGAGCTTGGAAAATGTGACTTCATGGAGCAGTCGGAATTCGCTGACGGCGTAAAGAAATTGATCGGCAAGAAAATTGTCGTACTGGGATGCGGCGCACAGGGTCTGGCTCAAGGGCTCAACATACGTGACAGCGGACTGGACATCTCCTATGCCCTGCGTCAGGTAGAAATCACCGAGAAACACATCTCCTACCAGAATGCCACCGAAAACAACTTCAAGGTAGGAACCTTTGAGGAGATGGTTCCCCAGGCTGACCTTGTTTTAAACCTTACGCCCGACAAGTACCACACTCCTGTAGTGAAGCAAACGGTACCCCTGATGAAAAAAGGTGCATGTCTCTCCTATTCACACGGGTTCAACATCGTTGAGGAGGGAATGGACATCCGCAAAGACATCACGGTGATCATGGTTGCACCCAAATCACCGGCCTCAGAGGTCAGGGCTGAATTCCTTCGTGGATTCGGTGTACCCACCCTGATTGCTGTCCACCGTGAAAATGATCCCAATGGCGATGGTTTTGAAATTGCTAAAGCATACTGTGCAGGTACCGGCGGACACAAGGCAGGTGTATTGAAATCCTCGTTTGTGGCCGAAGTAAAATCGGATTTGATGGGAGAACAGACCATTCTTTGCGGGGTACTGCAAACGGCTTCCATCCTCTGTTTCAACAAAATGGTTGAAAAGGGGATTGAACCCTCCTATGCCTCCAAGCTGATCCAATATGGTTGGGAAGTGACCACTGAGGCCTTGAAATTAGGGGGTATCACCCACATGATGGACCGCCTGTCCAATCCTGCCAAGATTGAAGCATTTAAACTTTCCGAAGAGTTGAAAACCATTATGCGTCCGCTCTACGAGCACCACATGGACGACATCATGGACGGGACCTTCTCCTCCACCATGATGGAAGACTGGAAAGCCGGCGACAAGAACCTGTTGGCCTGGAGGGCTGCAACCGGTGAAACCGCCTTTGAGAAAACACCAGCAGGAACAATGAAAATCTCTGAACAGGAGTACTTCGACAATGGCACCCTGATGGTTGCCTTCATCAAAGCTGGAGTTGAGCTGGCTTTTGAGGTAATGACAGAAGGAGGTATCAAGGCTGAATCTGCCTATTATGAATCATTGCACGAAACACCGTTGATCGCCAATACCATTGCCCGTAAGAAGCTTTTCGAAATGAACAGGGTCATTTCTGATACTGCTGAGTATGGCTGTTACCTCTTCGATCATGCGGCAAAACCATTGTTGGCTGGTTTCATGTCAAAAATCGAGACCAATGTAATCGGGAAGAACTTCAATACAGGCATTGACAGCCATGTCGACAACAAAGAGCTGATCCAGATCAATGAGGCCATCCGTTACCACGATGTGGAGCTGATTGGGCAGGAGCTGCGTGAAGCGATGGAAGCGATGGAGGCGATCATCTGATCTTTTAAACTTTTTACCGAAAGAGCCCTGCCGTCTGGCAGGGCTCTTTTTTTTCCGAAGTACTGAATCCCAAATGTTTATTCATGGTGCAGTAAAAAATATACAGAAATTTACATTTTTTAATTGTTTGAACAATAATTTACCTATTTTTGAGATGGAAAAAATGGTCGAAAATCAAAAGGACTGCACGACAAGCATTACTACCAATAATAAATCTTCTAATTTTGTATTTTAAATAATTAAAAATTAAATAATTAAAAATTGTGCAATCGATTGTTCAAATCGTTTGCTCTTTTTGTTTCCATCACATAATATCAAGCTAAATAATCAATTTCAAACAGAACAGACTATGAAAAAAAATCAAAGGTTTGACTGCTTCACTTTGGGATGTTGTACCCAGATTTTATTGAAAATCAAATTGCTTTCTGTTGTTTTGCTATTGTCCATGGCATCCATGGCGGCAGAAGAGCGTTTGGAGACAACAAAACCGGTGCCGGCCACAATTCCCGCTGAGCAGCAGAAGAAAATAAGTGGCAAGGTCAATGATTCGGCCGGGGATCCTATCCCTGGTGTTACTGTTGTTGCCAAGGGTACAACAGTGGGAACCGTGACAGACATGGACGGCAAGTTTGCCATCTCCATTCCTGCTGAGGCAAAAACACTCATCTTTTCCTTTATTGGATATGAGACACAGGAAGTTCCGGTTGGAACCCAATCCACCTTCAACATCAAACTCAACGAAGTGACTGTTGGTGTCGAAGAGGTGTTGATCGTAGGTTACGGTTCGCAGAAGAAAGAAACAGTAGTAGGTTCCGTGGCCAAGGTTACCAACGACGAACTGAAAATGGCAGGTAATAGTTCCGACTTGAGGCAAGCACTAACCGGCCAGGTGCCCGGCGTAGTGGTATTGACAACATCCGGCGAGCCGGGTGGTGTACTTACCGGTGAAAGTGCCTCCAATATTTTCATCCGTGGCCAGAATACCTGGAATGGCGGTCAGCCGCTCATCCTGGTGGACGGTGTTGAACGAAGCATGAACAACATCGACGTCAACGAGGTTGCCAGCATCTCGGTACTGAAAGATGCCTCCGCCACTGCGGTGTTCGGGGTAAAAGGAGCCAACGGCGTCATCCTGATTACCACCAAACGTGGT
>CAZVTL010000220.1:0-6656 GCA_964630075.1 uncultured Tangfeifania sp. | reverse complement strand
GTAGGTGGATTATTGGTTGGTATTCTGATATCTATAATGAATACAATATTTGTTATGACTGGAAAGCCTTATATAAATCCATTTATAAAAAGTGGAGAAACTAATGAAAGATGAAGCACATACGCCCAACACGCGGTCATAAAACATTGGGGGTTAAGTTGTATATCAAGCTTTTCACTCGCTGGCAAGTTCATTAACAGCTGATATGTTCGTAATCACGGTTTCCACAAGGTTTCATACCGCCAAACGTTAACGCCAACCATACGATCTGTGCAAACAACAGGTTTTCTGTACTTTGACAGCTTGGAGACAATTTTGGACGGAGAGTTTTACGCGGAGAAATAATGTGGGACTTGGCATAATTTACGGATTTAATATTAATTAAATACTGACTATGAATCATTTAAAAAAAGCTTTAATCGACACAATTGTTATGAGTGGCATATTGTTAATAATAGCAGCTTTTCAAAAATCATCTGAATCAATCACAAGAGTATTAATTCCAATAGCAGGAATTGCATGTTACAATTTTATTAAAGCTGCTTTTAAAATCTACAGTGACAAGAAAAATGCGATTTAAAAATAAAAATGATCAAATGACTGTTCTTCCAGCCGTGATTCATACCAAAAGAACCAATGACACGCAAACAACAAAAGTGGTTGAATAGCCCAACAATTAAATCGACAATACCATCAAAATGAACAAATAGCAACGCATTCGGACAATATTTCCAGCTATGCCCACTTTCACCCGCCCTTTCCAGCTCTTTGTCAAACCAATAGGCGCCCTGTGCAACCTCGGCTGCAGCTACTGCTATTACCTTGATAAACTGGAATTATTAGAAGGCAATCCTTTACGGATGCCGGAAGATCTGCTGGAAAAATACATCATCCAACACCTTGAAACAGCCTCAGATGAGCCAGTGCTCTTCTCCTGGCATGGTGGTGAACCCACCCTGGCCGGTCTTGACTTTTACAAAAAAGTGGTTGAATTCCAAAAGAGACACAACACGCACAATCAATCCATCATCAACGGCATTCAGACCAACGGAATCAACCTCGACGATGATTGGTGCCGGTTTCTGTCAGCTGAGAATTTCCTGGCAGGAATTAGTCTGGATGGTCCGCAGCATTTGCATGACAAGTACCGGGTTTCCAAATCCGGAGAAGCAACTTTTGATAGGGTATTGAATGGCTTCAACTTGCTGAGAAAGTACCATATCAATACTGAAATTCTCTGCGTAGTCAATGCTTCCAATGTGAATCACCCCCTTGAGGTGTACAACTTCTTTAAATCCCTTGAGACAAAGTACATCAGCTTTCTGCCACTTGTAAACAAGGATAGTCACAGCACAACTGGAGTCACAGCAGATTCAGTTCCGGCTAAGGCATTTGGTGATTTTTTAATTGCCATTTTTGAAGCGTGGAAGGAAAATGACATTGGCGCCATCCAGGTTCAACTTTTCGAGGAGGCCTTTCGCCCGGCATTCAAGCAGGAACACACCCTCTGCATCTTCAAGAAAACATGCGGAGGTGTTCCTGTATTGGAGAAGAATGGTGATTTCTACTCCTGCGACCATTTTGTCGACCGTGAACATCGGATCGGCAATATCAAAGAGGCTCATTTGGCTGAGTTACTCAATGATCCAAGGCAAATTGCTTTTGGCGAAGCAAAATTCGATACCCTGCCCCTATACTGTCTGCAATGCGAAGTGCTGGCAAGCTGCCATGGCGAATGCCCTAAAAACCGTTTCATACCAACTCCTGAAGGTGAGCAGGGACTCAACTACCTGTGCGAGGGTTACAGGAAATTCTTCAGCCATTGTACCCCATTTGTCACTGCACTTGCATATTTGGCAGGTCTGAAAGATTAAGTTCGGTAAAATTTAGCACCCACTTCCATTACAATTAATGATCCTTGGTGACTTAGCGTCTTGGTGGCGGGAAATCGAGGCCACAAAGTCACCAAGTCACCAAGGTTTCACAAAGCTGTAAATAGTACTGTTTCTACCCTTTTAATTTCTCCTTAAAGAAATCCACTGTTCTTTTCCAAGCCAGTTTGGCTGCGGCTTCGTTGTACCTTTCAGGATTGGAGTCGTTGTTGAAAGCATGTTTGGTATCAGGATAGACAAACAGCTGGTACTCCTTGCCCGCCTCCTTCAGTGCTTTTTCAAATGCTTCGATCCCCTGGTTGATCCGTGCATCATCACCGGCATAATGGGCCAGAATAGGGGCCTTGATCCTGGGTACATCCTCACTCTTCGGACAACTGCCATAATAAGGAACTGCAGCATCCAGGTCGGGAGAGTTGACTGCTACATTGTTGGTCATTGCACCACCCCAGCAGAATCCGGTACAACCCACCTTCCCATTGCTCTGTGGATGGGTTTTCAGGTACTTCACAGCAGCAACCATGTTCTGGATCGTTTGCTCCCTGTCAAGCTGGCCCAGTCTTTTGGTAGCCTCTTCTACACTATCGGATGGAGTACCACCCAAAGGAGACAAAGCATCCGGAGCCAGGGAGAGAAAACCTTCGGCAGCCATTCGGCGGTTAACATCCCTGATGTGAGGTTGCAACCCCTTGTTCTCGTGGATAACAATGACAGCCGGGTATTTTTTCTTCTTCTTTGGTCGGGCCAGGAAGGCTTTAACCTCACCGGATGCTCCAGGATAGGCAACATCTTCTGTAAACAAATCATCCGCATTGACTGCCATTTGTGCTGCCTGCAGGTAATTGGATTCAAACATTGGAAGAAAGCTGGATACAGCCACCGTTCCACCCAAAAGCACTGCGACCCTTTTGACAAAATCGCGCCGTTCAGTTTTACCATTCAGGTAATCCTGGTAGAGAACTCCAAACTTTTTATTCATGGTGAGCAGATTAAATTAGCGGATGTTAAGTTACAAATAATTGAGGAATTCAAATTTAACATTTTCGCGTTCTGATCATATTCTTTCAACTTCTGCATTGTATGGCAATCACTTTTTATGTAATTTTAGAAAATAGGATCTATCGCAAAAGATCCTGCCATCCGCAGTGATGCTGCATCTTCAATTTAAGCATGGAGTCCGGGAACCATCAAGATCCGGGGCGTAACCGAAAAGCCAGAAGAGTAGGACAAAAATAATGACTATGGGACTTTTTTCAGCCATTCTTGGCAATGCCAGCACGGTTAGCCAGGAGGAATTATTGAAGCAATACGGGCAACTGCTGCTCGACGGAGAGGAGATCGAATTGGGTTTTAAACTCATTCGTGACACCTTTATTTTCACCTCCAAACGACTGATCCTGATCGACCGGCAAGGACTTACCGGCAGCAAGACAGAGTACAAATCCATCTCCTACAAGAGCATTTCGAGGTTCAGCGTGGAGACAGCCGGAACATTCGAACTGGATGCCGAGTTGAAGATCTGGATCTCCAGTGAAACCCAGCCGAGCATTACCAAACAGTTCAACAAATCAGTCAATGTGTACGAAGTCCAGAAAGTGCTGGCCCATCATGTGCTCTAGCAAAACAGGAGCCAAATGGGTCCTGGTGCCAGGGAATCTGACGATCTGAAGCCAAAAGAAATTCTTAGACGAGCTGTATTGGGGTGATTTTGAGGGGGCAAATTGTTGGGAAATGATACATTGATTCATTTCAATCATACAGAACCATGAGGAATTTGGTACTATTTACTTTATTGCTGGTTGCTACCTCACTTTTGGGTCAAAAAGCTGATCTGACTGAGATGGTTTTGATACCCAAAGGTGAATTCGATATGGGGAAAAATTCTGCTGGAGCCACAGACTGGCAACCCGAACACAAGGTATCCATAGATGCCTTCTACCTTGATCGTTATGAGGTTACAAACCAGCAGTATTTTGAATTCTGTCAGGCAACCAACCATGCACTTCCAATGTTTTGGGGCAAGGAGGGGTTCCGTTGCGGAACGGATTTCCCCAACCATCCGGTAGTGGGAGTTTCTGCTTTTGAGGCCGAACAGTATGCCAAATGGGCCAACAAGCGTCTGCCTACAGAGGCTGAATGGGAATATGCGTCCAGGGGTGGTCTTAAGGCCATGAACTTCCCGAATGGGGATCAGATGGACTCAACGCACGCCAATTATGGAAAAAAATACAACGGTAGCCTGAAAGTTGGTTCCTTTCAACCAAATGGATATGGGTTGTTTGACATGGCTGGAAATGTTTGGGAATGGACTTCCGACAACTACCAGGGAGATTATTACAAATCAGCTCCGCCCATCAATCCCAAAGGTCCGGATAGGGGTCGGTTTAAAGTAATCAGGGGCGGAAGCTGGCATTCAGGCGCCATGTGCATCCAAAATTACTTCAGGAATGGATTGTCTCCATCCTGGGTAGATTTTGCGGTCGGCTTCAGGTGTGCACGCAATGCGGCAAAATGAAGTAGCTTTACCAATGCTGGATAGTTCTAACAATTTAAACCCAACCGATGATCAGTTACAAAACGAAAGACAGGATTCTAAACAAGCTTGTCAACGAAAGCCCGGAAATGACCTTCGGTTTCGACTCCGAAGATGCCAAAAAGGTATTCGGATTCAACCAGGAGACGGTTGGCTCTGTATTGGACTATTTCGAAAGTATCGGATTAATCGACCAGGATAAATTCCTGGATGGTGGCATCATGATTGAGACACTGATGCCAGCGCACGATTTGGTTTCACACGGGGGATTTACTGCAAGGGAGGAGTTGCTCACCAACAATATCAATCGGCTTTTGGTAGAACTGGAGTCACTAAAGCATATTTTGCCTGAAAAAATTGAGACGATTACCGCCATCACCGAAGGTATAACAGTTGGACTGGCTTCGTTCAAACCCAAAAGGGGTTGATTCAATTCAAATTTAGAAACATGATACTGGAACACGCTGCCATTTGGTGCAAGGATCTGGAAGCCATGAAGGATTTCTATGTCAAATATTTGGATGGTGTTTCCAACCAGAAATATGTCAACGAAGCAAAGAGATACGAAAGCTATTTTGTCTCCTTTGGTGAAGGTGCCCGGCTGGAATTGATGTCCAAACCAAACATCCCAGAAAATCTGAATGATGCGATTTCATCCCAACACAAGGGGATCATTCACCTTGCATTTGAGACCGCATCGAGGAAGGAAGTAGACGAAAAAGCCAGGCTATTTGTTGCCAATGGATTTCAGCTCCTCGACGGACCCAGAGTTACAGGAGATGGTTATTACGAATTTGTAACACATGATCCGGAATACAATAGGATTGAGATAACCACTACTAATTGTGTCTGATTTAATTGAATATTTGCAACTTATAACTAACTTCATCCATTATTAAATTTAACTGCCATGAAAAATTATTCCTTGTCGTTTTTATTGGTTGTTGCGCTGCTGGTAATATTTGGTTGTAAAAAAGAGGAGACAAGTACGGGAGGGGTGGAGATCAAAGATGTTGAATTAAAAGTTAGTTTCCTGGAGAATAAATCAGCTGGCATTCTTAAATCAGCTATAGCCTTAACCAAAGAAACACCAACCAATTACTGCATTGGACTTAAAAGTGTCAGATTAATAGGAAGTAACGGTACGGTCAATGCCGAACTATTTAACAAACCAAATTTAAGTTCTTCTTTGGTATTTGACTTTACCAACAACAATACCGTTCATTCCCTTCTCAACGGATCAACCATTCCAAAAGGTAATTATTCAGCTATTGAATTTGAGATTTATTACCTTCAGATGAATATTGCCATTGCCACCACCACTCGTGGAATTGAGCGAAGAAACCTTAGAATATATTTATCGGACGATGCCGAAACCGAGGGAGGTCTGCACCAACCCGGTGATGTTACGCAAATCAACAATTCACAGGAGGTAGGATGGATAAAAATGGCAATCATGGAGCCTGGTACCCCAAGGAATGTTGTTTATTCAACTGATGGCAATGGGTTAACCTGGATGAATTTTAGCGGAAAATCGGCCAAAGACTTTGGCCCTTTCGGAAGTGTTGATTTCTACAAAAACGCTTCACACCCCATCTTCAAAACCAGAGCAGCTTTTAGTCTGGTGGAAGGCAAAGGCACTCAATTAATTGTTGATTTTAATGTAAATGGGTGCTGGCAGTTTGAAGACAAAAGCGGAGATGGTGTATTTGGATCCCAGGATATGGATCCAGTCAATCCTACCGGCTGGCACATGGCACTTCCGGCAATAACTGTCACCCAAAATTAAAGGAAGCTACTCAAAAGACAAAATGCCAGAAAACTGAATATGGTCGGGTAAGGAATTATTACTTATAACATCGATGCCTCAACATTTATTAAGCGTCCCGCAGGGACGACATATTTATAGAAACTTTGCCTAAACGCTGATTAAGAGTCCCGTAGGAACGATATATTTATAGAAAAGATGCCTGAATGTGGATTGCGAGTCCCGTAGGGACGATATATTACAACCTGTTCATTCAAACAATATGGCAAATACCTACACCCAAATGTATCTTCATTTTGTTTTTGCTGTTCAAAACAGAATTTCCCTGATCCAACCGGAATGAAAAGATGAACTATAAAAATATATCACCGGCATTGTACAAAACAACAAGCACAAACTTATCGCGATCAATGGAATGCCAAATCATTTGCATGTTTTTGTAGGGTACAAGCCCCATCAATTG
>CAZVTL010000219.1:0-6713 GCA_964630075.1 uncultured Tangfeifania sp. | reverse complement strand
ATGATCGGCGGGGTAACGGTCGACTCCCAGGGACAAACGAGCCTCGATGGGTTGCAGTTTTGGTGCAGAAGTCAGTCCAGGGATGTTGGTTACTTTGACAATCTCGTCCCAGATTTCCTGAGGTTTCCTGATCTCCGGGCGCCATTGGCGGAAATAGTCCCCATTTTTATCGGGGATAAGATATCCACAGAAATTTTTGGAAACAGGTTGAAACAATTTGAAATAGTTTGAAACGGTGGTAGGCGAATTTTCGATAATGATCCATTTTTCATGGATTTTCAGATGCCAGCTATTCGTCTCAGTGTTGAAGCTAACCTCTTCGATAGCTGAAATTTCTATTTTTTTTCTGTTTATTTCAATTTCATTTCTATCCCTGTTCAATGTCTTTTTGAACTCAGCTATATTCAGCGCAAATCGTCCATCATTGTCAACTTTAAATCTTCTGCGGTGCCCATTTTCATCCAAAATATATTCTGGCTTGTAGTTGATGGTATTCTCAAACATCTGCACAGGCGCAGGATCCAGGGCCGAATTTACGCGTCCCCATTTGCCAACGGCCACTTCAACTTCGGGGATTACAGAAAGGCGTTTGTCCAGCGTCTCGATGTAATTCAAATTCTCTTCGATGCTTGTATGTGGCATGCTGGTAGGCATCAAAAGAAAAGAGCCTTCATTGAGCGAAGGCATGAACTCTTTGCCAGTTTCAGGGAATGCTTTGGCAGGCACTTGCCAAATGGCTGTTTGTCTGAAGGTACTCCATCCCAATTTTTCCATTCCGGAGGCTAGAAAACTGAAAGTTTTGTCGAATCCAAGCCATATCACCAATCCCAGCAACAGCGTGACAGCAGGAAGCAGAAGAAATTGCCGTTTGTGGGCAAGTGCCCATCGCATGATCTCTTCGTAATAGTGAACCATCGACATTACAACTGCCAAGATAATGGCAATCAGTGTGCTGACAAAGATGAAATTCGCCAGCGAGCTGTTATGCGCTCCCAAAGGCAACCACTCCATGGAGAGGTACCAGGCCGCAACCAGTACAGTAACACCAATGTTAAGGTAATTGGGAAACTCTACCCGCTGTGCCGGCCAGTTGGAAGCCATCAGGTTGTTGATTCCAATGGCAACCAAAGCAAATGCTGGCAGGATATTTCCCGAAAAAGCAATCAGAACGCCTCCGGCAATCAATAAACCATTCCAGATCCTGCGGATTTTCCCGCTATCCAAACGAATAGAGAAGAATAGATAGGTGAGGGTAGGGAGCACTACGATACCTAGTATGAAAGCAGAAATTAGTGCGAAAGTCTTGGTGAAGGCAAGTGGATGAAATAGTTTCCCTTCAGCCGCCTGCATGGCAAAAACAGGCAGGAAACTGATGATGGTTGTTGCAATAGAGGTTACGACCGCTGCACGAACTTCAGTCGTTGCCCGGTAGATTACCTTCAATAGTTTTTTGCCACGTACCCCTTTGTTATCAGGCATTTCCAGATGCCTCAATATATTTTCAACGTCTACAATCCCAATATCGACCATCACTCCAATGGCTATGGCAATGCCTGATAGGGCAACAATATTTGCATCCACACCGAAGAGTTTCATCAGGATGAAGGTCATCAAGACCCCAATGGGCAGCAATCCTGCAACAATAAGCGAGGCTCTGAGATTCATCACCAGTACGATGATGACCAGTATGCTGATCAAAATCTCGTGGGAGAGTGCTGACTCCAATGTGCCAATGGTTTCCATGATCAATCCGGTGCGATCATAAAACGGAACAATGGTAACTTTGGAGACTGTTCCATCCGGCAAGGTTTTTTGGGGGAGTCCGATTTCCAGTGCTTTGATTTTCGTTTTTACATGGTTGATCACCTCCATCGGATTTGAACCATACCTGGCAACCACTACGGCTCCAACAGCTTCAGATCCGGCTTTGTCAAGTCCGCCCCTACGCGTGGCTGGACCAAATGCTACCTGTGCCACATCCCTGATGCGTACAGGAATATTGTTCCGGACTGTAACGACTGATAATTCCAGATCTTCCAGACTTTTAACATAACCTAATCCCCGGATAATGTATTCAACTTTGTTCAACTCCATGGTTTCGGCACCAATGTCCAGGTTGCTTTTCTTTACTGCATTCATCACATCCATGACAGAGACGCTGAATGCCTTCATTGCCGCTGGATTTAGGTCGATCTGGTACTCCTTCACGAAACCGCCGGCTGAGGCAACCTCAGAGACTCCTTCGGCGGAAGACAGAGCATACTTTACATAATAGTCCTGAATTGTTCTAAGCTCCTGTGGATTCCACCCCCCATTTGGTTCTCCGGTGGCAGGGTCCCGACCCTCCAGTGTGTACCAATAAATTTGTCCGAGTGCAGTGGCATCGGGACCCAGAGTTGGTTGGACACCCGGAGGCAAAGTACCGATAGGGAGTGAACTCAGTTTCTCAAGTATCCTGGATCTGCTCCAGTAGAACTCGATGTCGTCATTGAATATAATGTAGATGAATGACATCCCAAACATAGAGCTGCTTCGGATGGTTTTAACTCCCGGAATACCCAAAAGTGCCGTAGTTAGGGGATAGGTGACCTGATCCTGAATATCTTTGGGTGAACGTCCCATCCACTCAGTAGCCACAATTTGCTGGTTTTCACCTATATCCGGTATTGCATCTACCGGTATCGGGTCACGTGGAAAGAAGTTGGATTGCCAGTTGAAAGGCATCGTTACCATTCCGTAAACCACGAAGACCAGAAGAAATATCAGGGTGACCAGCCGATTCTCCAGAAAATATCTGACAAGTCGGTTGAACATGACAATAAATTAAAAATTGGGAAATGTGCAAATGTGAAAATGAAGAATGTAGAAACATGAAATGCAACAATGATCAGAGTTCAATAGAAGCCCTGCATTTCACATTTCCACATTTTCAAATTTTCACATTATCTGTACTTGCAGCAGGAGTGCAAGCTGTTGTAGGTTTTGTCGTCTGCCTTGAATTTTTCTGTATCGTGGCCAACAGCGGCAACTTTTTTCTGGATCTCTTCGTTTTTTATGACAGAAGAGTTGTAACTCACTGTCAGGATCTTGGTGCTCTTGTCCCAATCCGCTTTTGTAACACCATCCACTTTTACGGCTTTTTCTATGCGTTCCTTGCACATTCCACAGTTACCTGAGACTTTGATTTTATCGGTTTTGGAGGTTGCTGTTTGTGCTGAAGTATTGTTGATCAGGGTAATGGCCATCACAATGACCAAAAGGTATTTTAAAGATTTCATTTTTATCGATTTAAAGTTGTTAACAAGAAATTTTTGGGCACAAAGCGCTTTGCGATGGCCATAAACTCAACTTTTAAATCAAATCGTGTAAACGCAGATCATCGTCTGATCTACTGAACTCCAGCTGTCAAAAACTGGTGGACCTACCATGGAGTGATAGGTTTTACCGAACAATGTATGCTGGGTGGCACCTACGGATATTGCGGTGTAGAAGGGTGCAATTTTAACCGGCAATACCTTTTCAGCATGAGTGGCAGGGTAATAATTGTTGTCGGCCGCACAAGCAGTTACAATATTCTTGCAGCAATTTGTATTTAGCTCTCCACTTTTGGAACAGGGAGCCGATCCCTCTTCCATGCCGCAAGTGGCCTTTTCTCCGGTCAACGACCATTTTACTGCCGCCAATTCACCACAACAGATGTGCGTGGCAACTGTCAGATGCATGCCTGAGATTAGCACAATCACGGCAAATAGTATGGAGAGTATCTTCCTCATTTACACAGAAAACGTAATGCTATTTTACGATAGCAAATAAACAGAAAAAAGTAATTGCTTCTGCGCAATTAACTTTCTTTTAACGCTGGGGGGTGAAAAGCATCTTGCTTTGCTGAAAGAAGCAAATAAAAAAGGGGTGACTTTTGCCACCCCCTTATTTATTGCAAAATATTATTAACCAAACATACTCTCAATGGTAAGGTCAGTTACCTGAATGGTGATAATGGAGCCCATTACCTTGGCATAAGTGTAGTTAATCATGTAATTGTAGTCTTTCTCAGCATATTGGTCCACCGCTCCGCCTTCCTCTTTGGCGCTGATCATGGTGTCGAAAGCAGGTAAAAATTTTGAGGTTCGCTCCTCTGCATTGCGCACATTCTTTACATTGTTCTTGCTGTTGATGGCTTTTAGAAAACCTCCGCTGTAGGTAGCCTTGAGACTGGTGCATTGCTTGCCCAGATCCAGAAAGGTGGTCTTGATGGTCCCAAAGTTGGGAGTCTTGCTGGGGATTCCCTTGGTAACGGAGCGTACAAATTCGGCATTGCCCCGTGTCCCGAATTCGACTCCCAACAGATATCCTTTGGATTTGGATTTGTAAACAGTTCCATTCATTCCGAATTCCTCCTGTGATTCAACAAAACCCTGACTTTTCATTTTGGACAGGAATGCCTCTTTGGTCAAACCGGTCATTGCCCTGATCTCAGAGACCGAATTTTTTACCTCTGGTGCAATTGGTTTGGCCGGACCTGAGGAGGGAGATTCGGAAGCAGAACTTTTGTTCCCAGTCGTCTTGGATACCTCCTTCTTGGTTGCTTTGTTAATGGCATCCTTGGTCTTGTTAAAGACCCCTTTGACACCCTGCGCATCCGCGTTGGTAAAGCATAAAGCAACTATTAGCATGGAAGCAAAAAAGATTTGTACATAACTTTTCATTGTCATTCAGATTTTAATGGTAGATTCTTAACTTTATTGATTTCAATTGTTTATCCTTTTTTAATAGCCAGATGGAATCGGAGATCAGTGAAGCCAATACCCGGATCATCATTTTCAGTTGGTGTGAATATTGTCTCATGGGTATTTCTATATCAGTTCTCATTGGTTAAATTCCTGCAGCCTCACGGAGGTGGTTGTTTTTGTTTGTAATATCCATCGGCGTAACAAAAATGAAGCCCCATAAAACTTTTCATCTTATGGGGCATATTGGAAGTTTATGATGTGATTTTTTGCGCTTTTGTTGGTATCTGTTTGTAACTTCACATTCGAATGAAATATGAATTTACGAATATAACAATTAATTAGTCGATTTTTGAAGTTGAATTGTATTTTTTCAGGGAAAATTTGACATGCCGGGATTATTCAAACATCCCCTTTACCCTGTCGAAGAAATTGCGCTCTTTGGTCTCTTCAGGTACTTGAAAATTTGGTAATTGTTGTAGTTTTTCAAGTTGTTTTTTCTCTTCAGAGGTCAGTTTCTGAGGTACCCATGCATGAATTTTTACCAAAAGGTCACCCTTTCCATAACCGTTCACATCCGGTATTCCTTTTCCGCGAAGGCGCAGGATTTTTTCTGGTTGAGTGCCTGCTTCTATCTTCACTTTCACTTTCCCGTCGATGGTGGGAATCTCCGAGGTGAGGCCCAGTGCCAAATCAGGAAATGAAAGGAAGAGGTTGTAGATAAGGTCGTTTTCATCACGAATGAGCTCTGAATGCTCCTCTTCGGCAATCAGGACGAGCAGATCTCCGGGTACGCCTCCGCGTCGGGCAGCGTTGCCTTTGCCGCCTACGGAGAGTTGCATGCCTTCGCCGACGCCTGCAGGGATTTTTACGGTTACCACCTCTTCACCCTGAACGAGTCCCTCCCCATAACATTTTTCGCACTTGTGGGTAATGATCTTTCCTTCTCCGCTGCAGGTTGGGCAGGTTGAGGACTGTTGGATCTGTCCAAAGATGGAGTTGCTGATTCTGGTCACCTGACCACTGCCTTTGCACGTACTGCAGGTGGTATGTCCTCCGCTTCCCTTTGCACCACTTCCGTTGCAGGTGTCGCAGGAGATATATTTCTTGACCTTTAATTTTTTCTCACAACCGTTGGCGACTTCGCTGAGATTCAATGTGACTTTTATCCGAAGATTGGATCCCCGGTTGACGCGCTGACCGCGGGAACCTCCTCCACCGAATCCGCTGAATCCACCAAAACCGCCACCTCCAAAGATATCGCCAAAGGAAGAGAAGATATCCTCCATGGTCATATGCTGTCCACCAAAGCCTCCCTGGTTGCCCATACCGGCATGGCCAAACTGGTCGTACCGTTGTTTCTTTTCCGGACTGCTCAATATTTCGTAGGCTTCAGCAGCCTCCTTGAATTTTTCTTCAGAAGTTTTGTCGCCTGGGTTTTTATCCGGGTGAAATTGAATGGCTTTCTGCCGATAGGCTTTTTTTATCTCCTCTGCAGTAGCATTTTTGGAGACACCCAGCACTTCGTAATAATCTCTTTTTGACATTCTTGAATTTTTAACAGTTGGAGGCTGGAAATTTATTCACCAATTACTACTTTGGCATATCTTATTACCTTGTCATTCAGCATGTAGCCTTTTTGAACCACCTCTACGATTTTACCTTTTAATTCCGCTGTGGGAGCAGGGATCTTGGTAATGGCCTCATGGTGATCCGTATCGAGTACCAAACCTTTGGCCTCCATTTCCACGACTCCATTTTGCCTGGTAAAATCCTTGAATTTATTGTATATCAATTGTATACCTTCTTTGGTCGTTTCCAGATTGTCTGAACTTTCGATGGCATTCATGGCCCGCTCAAAATCATCCATAACAGGGAGAAGATTGACGATGACCGATTCTGATGCATTCTTCATCAGATCCATCTTCTCCTTGAGGGTGCGCTTGCGAAAATTGTCAAATTCTGCAGACAGCAGGAGATATTTGT
>CAZVTL010000218.1:0-6718 GCA_964630075.1 uncultured Tangfeifania sp. | reverse complement strand
ATGAATAGAATACTGATCATCGGGGTCGAACCGCCTTGCCCCAGGTGCAAACTATTGGGGAAAATCATCGATGAAAAAGTCATGGAATTTCAAATTGATGCCGAAGTAATACATTTGGCCTATACCAATACAGAAGCCAAAGCACTTGCCCAAAGTTTTGGCTTAAAGCCAGGTACAGCAAAAGATGTATCAAGAAAAATTAATATCGAAATTGATAGTCAAAGAATTAGCATTTCCAAATATATAAAATCTGCACCTCCTGATTTTGATTTTAAAATCTACAACGATTGCGATTGGACTTTTGAATTGGACGAAGTGTTAAGACCCTTTGAGAATCGTGCACTCGAAGTTGGGATCATGATGACTCCTGTTTTAATAATCAATGGAGAACTTAAACACCAGGGAAGCCTACCTGGTTTGAGCAAAATAAATGCATGGATTTCCGATTTAATACCTTAAAGCCAAGGTAATACGAAGTAGTAATTATCCTACGCTCCTGCCAATATGAAGATCATTACCCTAATTGAAAACATTGTCTACCAGCAGGGATTGTACGCTGAACACGGCCTATCCATTTATATTGAGTCAGAAAACCAAAAGATTCTATTTGACACCGGCCAGAGTGATCTATTCCTCTCCAATGCCAAAAAAATTGGCATAGAAATAGAGGAGGTTGATACCCTGGTCCTCTCTCATGGCCATAACGACCATACCGGGGGGCTATATCCTTTCCTTAAAATCAACAGCAAAGCCAGGGTACTGGCCAAAAGGGATGTTTTTGCGCCAAAATACAAAACAAACAACCGATTTATCGGTACACTGCCCCCCGGTGGATTGCTCCGCGAAAGGATCCACTATGTCGATAGCATGATGGAGATCGCAACAAATGTATTCCTGGTACCTGAAATTCTGGTAAAAGATCCAAACGACACCCATTTCAGGGGATTGTACAAAGAAGAAAACCACCAGTTGATTCAGGATGATTTCACCGACGAACTGTTTCTGGCTTTGAAGTCGGGCAACCGGATAAATATCATCACTGCCTGTTCCCACCGGGGTATTACCAACATTTGCCACACCGCGACAGACCTTTTCAAATTGCCTGTTGGATTGATCCTGGGAGGATTTCACCTCAAAAACAGCTCCCAAGGACAATTCGATCAAACTATGGAGTACTTCAAACAGTTAAATCCACAATCCATTGGAGTTTGCCATTGTACCGGAGTCGAAAGATATGCCGAAATGAGCGGCCAATGCAATGCCCATCTTTTTTACAATTACACGGGACATGAGATCAACCTTTAGACAAACGGATGGCTATTTTATTCTTTTACTTCAATGCCTCACGAGAAAAACCTTATAAATAGCACTGCTTGCGCTGCTTTGGGTACCATTGTTGCTCCAGAAGATATTTGGTTTTGTACTGTTGATACCGCCGAAAATATAGCCAATCAGCGTGGAATCACCCTTTAATTCATCCAACTTTATAACACCGTTCGGGTACTCTGTAAGCTGATCTGCCGGTATAAACTCCGAACTGGCACCCAACAATCCAGGCATCTCTTCCTCCATTTTATATTCGGCCATTTTCCCATACTGGTCCCTGGTTACCCGTGCAATGGTTCGAACAAAAGGTACATCATCGTGCTGCATCAGTACTCCGGCACTATCGTAAAATTGGGATATGCCTCCGAAGAAAAGGGTGTGCATCTCCTTCGTCTTGTTGCTAAACATTGGGACATGAGCACAATGGTACTGGTTGTAATATTGTTTGAATTCATTGTTTACAACATATCCCGCAGAATCAATGTTTACACAATTAAGGTAAGGGAGGTCGGCCAGTGGCTGAAACACCCCGGAAAAGGCGGTCAGACCCTCTTTCCCATCCGGCATAATTTGTGGAACCACATTAAAATCACGCCGGTGTAAGTTCGTGGTATCGGTAATTGTGGTCAAATGGGTGATGGCAATATTCCTTCCATCGTCTTTAATCCTGAATTTACGAATGGAATTGGTGTAGGTTTGGGTATAGGATGCATGTCCCATCGGGTTGTATCTCCCTTCAAATCGCTGTCCACCCGTTAGGTAGAAGGTATTGTAGACTTTGTTAAGGTACCCGCCTGTCACCGCAAACTGATCATCCACAATTTGCCTGAAGCAAGCGTCGATAGGGGTTCCGTTGACAATTGCCGCTATCGCTTTGGGCACATCAATGGCAGTTAGGTTCGGATAAGTAACATGATCCCCGGCCAGCTTGCTGTAGCCATAACCTCCAACCAGATAGAGCGTTTCACCCTCCTGGTAAGACTCCATATTGGTCGAACACAGCTGCTCCCGGAGCGCAGCCGGCAAGTTTTCCATGGAGGCAGACCATGTTTTTTTGGCAACCGGATCTACGACGGTTAACAGTTTGTTTTGCCCCTCCTCATCGAAGGTTGCCCAAGGCTGCCGGCGGTGCAAACCATCCGAACGCCCCCCTACGATCAGCCACTTTCCATCATGCTTTCCAAAGGCAAATGCTTGCCTGCCGTCCAATTCAATGATGGTAAGAGGTTCAAGGGCCAGTTTGAAAACCACATTGCTCCTTTGTGTACAACCATTCAATGCAATCAGCATTAAAAATGCAAAACCAATCTTCATAATAATATCATTTGATCTTTTATGGCTAAAAGGAACTCCATGCTGCTGAAACAATTATCTTATTTTGATTGTATTGAAGCTACATGATCGTTTCCTCCTAAAATAGGTTTGGAACTAACTTCTTTAAAAGTAACTTAAAAATTCAAGCTCTCCCCAAACTTCTATCCTATTTTTCCAATAATCCCAAAATCTCCATGGGGGTCTTGCCGGTCCTTTCTGCAATCTCCTTTATTTTATCCTCCGGCTTTGCCGTGATGTTGTTGGTTTGCAAAACACTTATTACTTCATCAACATCCTTACCCAGATCCTTGGCAAGATCACTGACCGTTTTCCTTCCCAATCCCTGGATTTGGGGTTTGCCTTCGGCATTGACACTGTTGGTATGGGTTTCAGGCAAGATGATCGAATAAACTTTGGCGGGCGTCAGGTTGTTAAGTTCACCTATTTTTTGGATTGTCTGACCAACGCTGTCTGCCTTCAACCCTTTCCCTCTGATTAGCAACAAAATACTATCTGCCGACATTTTTACATATTTACCTGACAACTCTCTGATTGTCAGAATTTCTGCGTGAGGAATGGGTGCCTGTTCCTCCTTTACCTCCCAACTTTCTGTGGTCCATTCGCCAAAATCCATCACCGCCTTAAAAGGTTGCAAATTAAAATGGGTACCCAAAAAGACAACAGCGATCAAACCAACCGAAACCAGTAACTCCCTCTTTTTATTGATGCCCTTTTCCGCTTTGGAAGTGATGTAGTATACAAACACTCGCCAATTAAATGAGAAGAGATGAAAGATGGAGAGTATGACAAAGGAATAGGAAAAAATGGTGTGAATGGCTTGCCAGCCTGCTTTGGTAAATCCCAACAGCATCCAGTTGGTCCAGTTCGATACTCTGCCGGGAGGGGCTATATAAAGGACGATGCCTGAAATGAGGATGATTAAAAATGACCATGCGAGGGAAAAGCTCACAAAACTCTTCCAGGAAAATTTCTGCTTCATAATAAAAAATGTTTTAGTTATTCTGGTTTGATTTTAAGTTACCGGTGGAAATCTCCACCGGCAACCTGGTAAAAAAATGCATTTGATTTAAAGCTCTTTCAGAATCATGGGTAAATGATTCCCCTTATTTTCAAGTTCCATGTAAATGCCTTCAAATGTGCATTGGAACCTGCCATTAAATTAGTATATACTGTTTTGATAGAGCTATTCTGTACCGATAGTAACTCCTTTTGAAGGTCGGTGATGTCGGTTTGCTCGATCAATACGCCAACTTTCAAGGCATCGTTAACCGAAAGATTTCCCATCGTAATGAGTTGTTTGTACAAATCTGTCAATTGGGGATTGACATAGACACCTGCGGTGTTTGAACTGTTGTCTGCAATGCCGAATCCGCTCATCAACCTCAGGATGGCTGAGACATGCGCATTTTCACTTTTTGAAATGTTCAGGAATACCTGCAATTTGTATTTGGTGTACATGTAAGTATATACATCACGTGCCAACTTCTCCTCTTCCCGCATAAACAGCAAACCGGCAGTTTCTGCTTCATTGACAGTACCGGTAACAACGCAGGCAGTAATTGGAACATCTGCGATTGCGCCAGTCAAAATGGCGGCTTCAGGTACGGTGGCACTTTTCAGGTCGGGTGACACTGCTGCTGCATTGACAGGATCGACAGCCCCGGTAACTCCATCAGCGCATGCGCCAAGTATGGCCATGGCTGCTACGATGGCCAACGTTGATACGAAAGTTTTTGTTTTCATGATTGATGTTTTTAATCTTGTTTTTTGGAATTGAAATGATTGTTTAAGGGCACAGCTATCGCAGAAGTAGTTCAATTCTATCAATAAACCACTGTAATTTAATGCTTTAAAAAATTACTGGAAGATGTCGTGCGGTAGATGCACCCAAAAGAAATAACGTGAAACTACTTGTTTGATTGGGCTTCGAAAGTGTCGCAAGCCCCATTTTTGTTGGCATCCACAAAATTTCTGCCTTTGCCTTGACCCTTTCCCTGGCCAGTTCCATTGCAGGCACCCTTGCCTCTGTTTCCTGTCGAATTGGCTTTTTTGGTACCAAAATTGTCACATTTGCCATCTTTGTTGGCATCGACAAATGCTGCTCCTTGACCCGTTCCATTGCAACGGCCCCTGCCGTTACCTTGTCCCTGTGTTGTTACCGGATCCTGCGCAATGGCGAAGGAGGTGATAGCTATCAATGCTATGCCGGTTAAAAAAAGTTTTGTCTTCATAATTTCTAAAAAATTAATTGTTCATTACCACTCAATTGCTGAACCGTCTGCCCTGCTGCCAACCTCGCTGAGCAACTTTTCCTGAAGATCCCAGTGGAGAATCGGTTGCAAACATCTCTCCAAAAATTTGAACGAGCTTTTTTTGCTGCTCCTGGTCGCAGATAGCCTTGATCTCCAGGTAATACTGGTAGGTAAACCGCTTCAGGTCGCTGTGCAGCTGACCGATTGAATCAGAGAGTTCATTTAACCTGGCAGTGTCACTTTTGGCGGCAACCATCTCAACCAGCATCATCCTTCGCTTTTCAGCCAATTCGATGGTGATACTCCTTGCTTTTAGCCTGAAAACAGGGTTTATCTCCTTGAATTGCTGCATTTGCTCACTGCTCAGGTTCAATTGGTCGCGAAAATAGCGACCGCTGAATTTCTATGCCTCCTCTTCTGTCTGTTGCTCGCTTGCGCCCACCAATGCTACTGACTCCACTGCCTGATACCTGGAATAGACGACCGTAAGAATTGTGGTGATATTCATCACTGCCAGTACCACAATCGCCCAGAACATCACTGAATATTTGTTTTCCAGCTTCATTTTACTAAAATTTAAAGTTGTGAATACAAATCAATGGATTCGAGTGCCGAGTCATTCATGTAGGAGAGTTCGACCGGGATTCTTTGGACTGTTCCTGTTGGAAGGTACGTACTACCGACAAAAACGCCAATGAAAATAGCCGCTGCGAGTGAAGCACTTATCAGGATAGGTTTCAGCACCTTCTGATAGGCAGGAATCCTAGGCCTGGTTGCACCTTCGTGCTCCATCTCCTCAATACCGGCCATGATCCGGGTGACAAGAAACGGATTGGATGTTACTGCCTTTTCAGCCTCCATTACCTCGTTGGCAACGGCCCACAGCTGAAAGCTTTCGGAACAATCGCTACAGTGCTCCAGGTGCATTTCAACCTGCATCCGCAACCCATCGGACAAGGTGCCCTTGTGGTACGCATCTGATTCTTTTTGGCAAAAATGACAGTTCATTTTAATCGAGTTTAATGGTTAGAAACAAAACTTATTTTTTTCCTACGGTCAATTCTTCTTTTTTTTCGAAAGAGGGGATAATTTTTCGCGGAGATTCGCTTTGGCCCTCTGGATCAGTGCTTCCACTGCTCCTTCTGTGGTTTCCATAATCACGGCAATCTCCCGCTGGGACAAATCGTCGTACTTGCTTAGCACGATGGCTGTACGCTGCTTCTCCGGCAGACTATTCAGGGCCTTTTGCACCCATTCGTTCCTTTCTTCCCGGATGATCAATGTCTCAGGATTTTCACCATCCGAAACCGGCAAATTATACTCCTTGCCCTTTTCACTTCCAAAAACATTTTCGAGGCGTTGCAGTAACGAATTCTTCGAGGACTTCCTCAATTTGTTCAGGGAAGCATTAACGGTGATACGGTAAATCCAGGTAGAGAAAGAGGCCTCCCCTTTGTACGCCGGCAATGTTTGGTAAGTCTGAATGAAAATATCCTGGGTAAGGTCATCTGCATCTTCCTTGTTGTGCAAAAAACCCATGCAGGTGCGAAACACAATGGACTGGTAACGTTCAACAAGTAGCTTGTACCTGTTTCGGTCACCCTGTAATATCTGCCCAATGATCTCTTGATCTGTCATTTAAAAATCAGTTATCCCTTTTTGCTGATTTCAGTTAAGCCGCTGTGGTTGATGACTACAATGTCTTTCTCCAGCAGTTCTATGAATCCATCCTTCTCGAAACTCTTTAACAATTTCACGCAACTCTCGGTGGAAATGGCTGCAAAGTCGGCAAGGTCTTTCCGCGA
>CAZVTL010000217.1:0-6723 GCA_964630075.1 uncultured Tangfeifania sp. | reverse complement strand
GTCGTCTCGTAGGTGGTTGCTTTGTAGCAAAAAGCGCCATGCGGCGGAAACTCTCTTGTACAGGTGCAATCCTTGCAATTGATTTCAGTGTGTATGCTTTTGATATGGCTCAATGGTAGCCCATGGTAAGAAAACAGGATGTGGTCATATTTTTCCGGATGGTATGTGCTGATTTTTTCTGCAAACGCATCCAAAAATTTTGGGGAGTTGTAAAACTGACCCACTATTTTCAACTCAGGAATGACTGTCCAGTTTTTTAAATGACGGAAGATTGCTTCAATGGCTGTACCTGAGCTGGAGGAGGCATAATGCGGAAACATCGGAATTACTATGAGCCTGTGGTAGTTCTCATCCCTGATTTGCTCAAGGAGATCCCGGATGTTTGGATTGGCATAGCGCATTGCGACATATATGGAATAATTTTCCCCAAGCTGATCCTGAAGTCTATCCCGGACATTGTTGCTGTGGATGGAAAGCGGCGATCCCTTGTCTGTCCATAACTGCTTGTATAGTTTGGCGGATTTTGGCGCCCGAAAAGGCACAATAATTAGATTTACCAGAATTTTCCTGAGGAACCATGGCAAGTCAATGACACGCGGATCATTCAGGAATTCAAACAGGTAGCTTCTTACATCCCGCACTGCGGGAGAATCTGGGGTCCCAACATTGACAAGCAAAACAGCGCTTTTTCCAGTGGTCATGGTAATAGTTTAACGGTTGATCCAATCAATACCTTTTTGCAAAAAACTTTGTGTAATCTCTTCTTCAGAACCTATCCGGACTGGATGCTTGTATTCCCAGGCCGCTGTGGATGGAAGACTGATCAGAATTGATTCAGCATTGCCTTTCGATTCAAATCCAAATTTGGTTCCCCGGTCATAAGCGAGGTTGAACTCTACGTACCTTCCCCTGCGCAATTCCTGCCACAATTTCTGTTTTTTTGTATAGCTTTTGTTCCTGCCGGAATGAAGCATTTCCCGGTACAAATCAGGATATATCAGCGCCAGATCCTTTGTGAAATCAAGCAATTGGCCAAAATCAACCTTTGCATCCGGAGCAAGTCGGTCGAAGAAGATGCCTCCAATTCCCCTGGTCTCATTCCGGTGTGGCAGATAAAAGTAATCGTCGGCCCATTGCTTGAATCGAAGGTAAAAATCGGCACTGTATCTGTCGCAGATATTTTTGAGCGCTCTGTGAAAAATACCTGCCTGAGAAGTGTCAACATAATGAGGGGTGAGATCAATGCCTCCGCCAAACCAATGTGTTCCGGTGTTGAGAGAGAAGTAGCGCACATTCATGTGAATGATTGGAGCATATGGGTTCACGGGATGCATGATGGAGGAGATGCCTGTCGCAGCATAACTACTGGCTTTTTCACCCAACAGTTGCTCCATCCTGGGGGTGAATTCACCCTGTACAAAGGAGAAATTGACGCCACCCTTTTCGATAGCTGCACCCTTTCGCAGAATACAGGTGACCCCTGATCCAATTTTATTCTCCCACCGGTCCACTTCAAATTTTGCCTTACCATCAGCCTCTTCAAGTATTTGGCAAATGCTCCCCTGCAAAGATGAATAAAGCTGAGCTATATCTTCCGTTTGAATCCCATTGATCATTGCTGACATCCATTTTTTATATCCTCTTTTTCAGGAAATGAAAATTCCACCACAGACAGAATATTCATGTAGGGATATTCAGTCTGCAGGTTCTACGTTTGTAAAAAGGAAAGGTTAAACCGCGAATTGAAATTGTCCTGAATTCAAGGTGAAAGTGGGAGCCAAAAGATGGGAAAGCAACGTTAAAAGACTATTGTTTTAACTCCTCCAGGATGGGTGTACGTATGGCACTCAGTGACTTCTTCCTTTCAACAGGCTTTTGTTCAAAAATTACAACCTGGTTGTTCCCCTTTTTCAACCAGCATCCGGGTAGGTACAAAGTCTGTTGCGGCCCAACACTCCAATACCTTCCCAGATGGTGACCATTGACAAATACGATCCCTTTTCCCCAGGTACGGAAGTCCAGGAAAGTATCACCCGTCTCTTTTAATTCAAAACTACCACTGTAAATGGTCGCTCTTCCCGGCACATAATCATCCTTCATGGATTTCAGATCTGGTGCCTTGTCCATGGGAAGCCGGTACATCTCCCAGTTTCCTGTGATTTCAGTTGAGTCAATCCTAATAGGGGAGATGATACCCTTCAGGTTGTGGATGATTTCGGCTCCATAGTTGATCCGTCCCATATTTTCGACCAGAATTTCCAGTTTGGCATTGAACGGAACATCTACTGGGCAGCTGTAATTCTTGTAATACCTGTTCAGTTCACCAATTTTCTCTCCATTTACATAAATTGTGGCATAATCACGCAATCCTTTGATGGTTAGCATTCCTGATAAGGGTTGGACAAAATGCCGGCGGTAAAGCAGATAACCATGTCCCTGGTCCATTGCTTCAAAAGTAAGGGGCTGGTCACTGGTGACCGGTTTGATATCCTTGAGTATTTCATCAACAGCTACGGCCTTGTCCAAACGTATTTCAGGAATCTCAATGACCGGAGTAGGAACGGGGATCTCCGGAAGTTTCTTTTTGGTATGTGCTGCAATTTTCTCACGGATTGCCATGTATTTTTCGGTTGCCCAACCTGCTTCACTGATGGGAGCATCGTAGTCGTAACTGGTCATATCGGGCTGTATGTCATGGTTCTTATCATAATTGGCTCCCGTGGTGAAACCGAAGTTGGTTCCTCCATGTACCATGTAGTAGTTAAAAGAGATCCCGTTGGCAAGATACTTTTCTGTCTGGTCAACCACCGATTTGGTGGATACTTTGGGGAAGGGTTCTGCCCAGTGGTCCAGCCAGCCTGGATAAAACTCTGCGACCATGTAAGGTCCCTTTCCCCCATTGTATTGATTGACGATCTTTTTCAGTTTCTCCACATTGTCTTCGCCGTTGGCAGTAGGCAATACGCCGGGTATGGCGCCTCCTTCGAAGAGCCAGCTGCCATCTGAGGTAAACAAGGGAACCTCTATCCCTGCATCCAGCAATTGCTCCTTGATGGCTACATTGTATTTTTTGTGGTCGGCAAGGGGAATATCTTTGCGTTGTGCAACGTAGGAGCCAAATTCATTTTCAGCCTGCACCATGATGATGGGGCCGCCTTTGGTGATTTGGAGGTCGCGGATCTGATCGGCAAGTTGGCGGATGTAGGTTTTGCAGGAATCAAGGAAAGGCTTGTTGTAGCTTCGGATGACCAGGGAAGGCTCCTTCTGAAGCCACCAGGGATATCCTCCGAATTCCCACTCGGCGCAGGCATAGGGGCCGGGACGAACAATCACCATCAATCCCTCTTTCTGAGCCAGTTGGATGTACTCCCTGATGTTTCTGCTTTCACTCTTGAAATCCCATACGCCGGGCGCAGTTTCATGGTAATTCCAAAAAACATAGGTGGCAACAGTATTCAAACCCATTGCTTTCATCATCCGGAGACGATGTTGCCAATACTCTTTAGGGATCCTGGCAAAATGCATCTCTCCACTGTGAATTTGAATGGGTTGCTGATCGTAGACAAAATGCCCGTCTTTGATTTCAAAGGTGTGTTTCGCCTGGGCTGAATTTTTTTGAAATGGGAATAGCACCAGAATGAGAAACAGAATTTTGGCCGGAATCTTCATAGCTTATTGTTTTGGTCGTTGTGTTGCAAATTTAAAAGATAAATGGATGCAGGAAGATGACTTTTTCAAGGTTTTGGAAAATTGGCTTATACATTGCCCAAACCAACATCCAATGATCCTTGTTTGAGCTGCAAATTGTCCCAAACATCCCTGATTTTCGCAGTTATGAGCTGCAAATTGTCCCAACAGCACCAGATTTTGGCCATTTTCGTTGCAAATTTGCCCTTTTTGAATCGTTTCAGATAAAAAATTGTGGCAGATTCAGCTAACAAGAATCCGTTTGTCCTTTCCAACGGTGTTGACAAGTCAATCCGAATTCATTTATTTATATTTTTGTCTCCACAACTACAGGAGAGTTCCACAGATCTCCAACTTTTAACTTCTAACATTTGTCTTTATGTCATCTCCAAAAACAGCAATGGATAAAAGGCTGATTGATGCAATGGTGAAAGGTGGTCTGGCTACTTCGGTCTTGCTACTCTTCTTTCTGGCCTATACCATTGGCAAAAGCGCGTTGTCAGAGTTATTGATAGCCCTGCCATTCTTTTTAATCTTTTATTTTGTCCAGTTTACCCTGGGAAGCGTGCAGATTATTCTGGTTTTCCAGCAATGGATATTGAAAAACAGATGGAATGTTCTGCTCTTTCCCTCCTTGCTTTTGTCGCTCTACCTTGCATATCTTTTGTTGAATGGTCAGAATGTTTTAAATGGAAATCCCGGTTTGCTCCTTTATATGCTCTATTTCCCCATAGCGGTTTTTGCCTGGAGGAATGATCCCGGTCGCAGAATTGGCTGGCTCGACTTTACGGTTTTTACCCTGGCACTCTTGCCTTCGGCTTTGTTCAGTATCAAGCAAAACAGCAATGTCCCAATCAATGGCGGATTTGATTCTCTGTCGCATTTGATGGTTATTTTTACGGGAGTATATGCTTTTGCGGTAGTTAGGGGAATCAAAGATATGGGATTTGAACTGAATCTCAGCTGGAAATCCCTGAGAATTGCACTTTTGGTCTGGATCGCCTTCTATTCCTTCGTTTTCATTTTCGGCAGATCCGTCAACTTCATCACCATCATTGGCTACGCAGAACCAGTGGATGTTTGGTTAAAAACACTCCTGTTTACAATGATTGGGACTTTTTTGCACACAGCCCTTTACGAGGAGCTGTTTTTTAGAGGTATTCTCCAGAATATGCTGGCCAAAAGAATCGGACAAGGTAAATCCTGGTTTATATTCTGGGCAATTGGTTTCGGTATTCTCCTGGTGGGCGCCTTTGTAGTGGGATATACCTTGGATGGGGAGATGCAATGGTTTCCGGCCTTGGTCACTGTTGTTTTATTTGGTGCAGCCTATCTATTGGAGAAATCCGGTAAATATGGATTTGGAGTTTATACCGCACTGGCTATTACGGGAGTTACTTTTGGTCTGGTCCATTACCATGCAAAATCCATTGTCTACATTGGATTGGCTTGCCTGGCCGGCTGGGCATATGGCTATACCTACCACAAAACCAAAAGTGTATTCTACAGTGCGCTGGTGCACACCCTGGTAAATACGGGTGTTCTTATTTTCGGACTGAAAATGATGAGATAACCAATTCATGTTTGAAATGTTTGAAGGTTTTTTTTAGTTTGAAAAGTTCATGAACTACAGGTTTTTGAACACCGTAGATGGACCTCTCTGAAATTTTGTAAACCCTTCAAACCCTTCAAACCCTTCAAACCCTTCAAACTTTTCTACTAACACCCATGTCACGAATCAATAAATCAAGCCGTTGGAAAAAAATTCTGCTGATCACGGTATCAGTTTTACTGGTTATTTACTACTTCTATTTTGCCCTCCCGTTTAGGGGCACTTTCTTTAATGCCCAACGTCATGGTAATCCACCACTTACTCCGGCCTGGGCACTCGAGTGCTGGTTGTGGGAGGATGATGCCAATACGGCGGAACAAGTTGACACGTTATTGAATGGTTATGCAAAGTATGATATACCGGTCCGGACAATTCTGATTGATAGCCCCTGGAGTCTGCGTTACAACGACTATGAGATTGATACAATCAGGTACCCGAAGCCAAAGGAGTGGTTTTCGGGATTGCAGGAGCGGGATTACCGGGTAGTATTGTGGATCACCAACATGGTCAACAGCAAGAGCAACGATACCAGAATCAGGGAGTCAGAATCATTTTTCAATGAAGCTTCCGCAAAAGGGTTTCTTGCTGGAAGTGGGGAGAAGAACAAGTGGTGGAAAGGGTTGGGTGGTTTTATCGATTATACCAATCCTGAGGCGATGAAATGGTGGCATGGACAACAGCAACATCTTTTTGACCTGGGAGTCGATGGCTGGAAGCTGGATGGCACAGCAACACTGTTTAGTACCATGCTTGGACCAATCCCTCTTTTTTACAAAACGACCAAATCAGGGGTGATGACAACACGAACCTACATGGACCATTACTACCGTGATGAATACCGGCATGGTCTTGCGCAGAACCCTGAATTCGTTACCCTGGCAAGATCCATCGACAGGTGGTACCACCCCGAGGGTTTTGCTCCATTGGATGCCGCCCCGGTTACATGGGTAGGCGACCAGGTCCACGCGTGGGAATCAAAAGGGGTGAAGCGCGCAGAAGACGGGAAAGGCAAGGATATCGCCTACGATGGAATTGAAGGAATTGAAAGTGCCATCAAAAGCATTTTGGCTGCGGCCGATTTGCGCTACAACATCATTGGTTCCGATATTGCCGGATTTTCGGGGAAATCTATTCCTCCGCGCCTGTATATTCGCTGGACGCAGTTTTCGACTTTTTGTGGTCTATTTCTCAACGGTGGCCATGGGGACCGTGCCTTGTGGCACCGCACCCCGCAGGAGTTGGAAATCATCCGAAAATTTTCTTGGCTACACACCGAACTGATTCCTTACATGTACAGTTATGTGGTGACCGGACACCAGGGTGGACGGGTGCTGCAAAAAGCCATTGACGGGAAATACCACTATATGTTTGGAGAGGATTTTGTGGTGGCACCCATTTACCAAGACAATTTGAAGGTAAAAGTA
>CAZVTL010000216.1:0-6772 GCA_964630075.1 uncultured Tangfeifania sp. | reverse complement strand
CCTGTAATTCAACCATAAAAGGGGATATGTCTGTTTACGCAGCATCTCCCCTTTCCTTTTTTAAATCATTGATTTAAACCCCATAAAAACTGAGAAAATGCAAAAGAAAATCTATCTCGACGAATCCGAAATGCCCAAACAGTGGTACAATCTGGCAGCGGACCTTGCCATGCTTCCGCCACTTGGCCCAGACGGAAAACCAATCTCCCCCGAGATGTTGGCTCCTGTTTTTCCCATGAACCTGATCGAGCAGGAGGTAAGTACCGACCGATGGATCAGCATCCCAGAAGAGATACAGGATATGCTGAAAATCTGGAGGCCCAGTCCGCTGATCAGGGCATTTGAACTGGAAAAGGCGCTGGGAACTCCCGCAAAGATATTTTACAAAAATGAGAGCGTCTCACCTGCCGGAAGCCATAAGCCAAATACAGCGGTTCCACAAGCCTGGTACAACAAACAATTTGGCATCAAAAGAATTACAACAGAAACTGGTGCCGGCCAATGGGGCAGTGCCCTCTCTTTTGCCTGCTCATTGATTGGTGGAATAGAATGCAAAGTCTACATGGTAAAGGTCAGTTATGAGCAAAAACCCTTCCGTCAGATCCTGATGAACACCTGGGGAGGAACCTGTGTGGCGAGTCCAAGTACAGAAACCGCCGCAGGACGTGCCGTGTTGGCAGAGTTCCCTGATACACCCGGAAGTCTTGGAATTGCAATTTCAGAAGCTATTGAAGCAGCTGTTACCGACCCTACCGGGAAAACCAGGTACGGACTTGGCTCAGTTCTCAACCATGTCATGCTGCACCAGACTGTCATCGGACTGGAAGCCAAGAAACAGCTGGCAAAAGTCGGTATCAAAAAACCGGATATTGTGATTGGTTGTTGTGGCGGCGGTAGTAACTTTGCCGGCCTGGCCTTCCCATTTATCCAGGACAAAATCAATGGGGATGATATCGAAATCATAGGGGCAGAACCTGCCTCCTGCCCAACCCTGACCAAAGGAACCTTTATGTACGACCATGGAGACATTGCCCGAATGACCCCGCTGTTGCCAATGTACAGCCTTGGACACAACTTTATCCCTGCTCCTATCCATGCAGGCGGTTTGCGCTACCACGGAATGTCACCATTGGTAAGTGCCGCTGTGAGAGCTGGTTATGTAACCCCAATTGCCATTAACCAGTCAGAATGTTTTGAAGCAGGGATGCTCTTCGCCAAGACCGAAGGAATTGTTCCTGCACCTGAAACTACCCACGCGATTGCTGCTACCATTCGTGAGGCCAAAAAAGCCAAGGAGGAGGGAAAAGAGAAGACAATTATCTTCAACCTCTCCGGTCATGGAATGATGGATCTAGTGGGCTATGACAAATACATGCGCGGACAACTTGCAGATTATGAAATGTCTGACAAGGAGATTAGTGACAATCTACACCAAATGGATGGTTATCCGAAACCGTAAGTGAGATGATTTCACATACTTTTCCAAAGTTGTTGGCTGCGTTCAGGTAATGCCCGCAACTGATTAACTTTGGGAAAGTACTACCATTCATGCCAACCTGAAAACATTGGAAAAGTTTCTGCAATCCGTCAGGCTCCTGCAATCTCGTCTATGCTGGCCAGGAAATTCTTTTTCTCTCCATCCGTAACAAACGAAGCCTCAAAAGAATTCTTTACCAGTTGAACTATCTCCTCTTTTGATAGTTGAAGGGCATCAGCCACTGCAAAATAATTATCATTCAGATAACCCCCAAAATAAGCCGGGTCATCTGAATTTACTGTCACCTTGATACCCCGATCAAGCATCTCCTTCAGAGGATGGTCTGTCATCTTTGGAATGACCTTCAGTTTGAGATTTGACAACGGACAGGAGGTCAGCGGAATTTCGTAAATACCCAGAACATCCATGAGATCCGGATCTTCCAACGCGCTGTTTCCATGATCGATTCGGGAAGCTTTTAAGAGATCCAGGGCTCCCCAAATATACTCAGGTGGCCCCTCTTCTCCCGCATGGGCAACCGTAAGAAATCCCATCTCGAGTGCCTTTTCAAAAAGGTCCGCAAATAAATCCGGCGGAAAATTCTTTTCGGAGGAGTCTAATCCCACTGCGGTAATCCAGCCACTGAAAGGCTCCGCCTCCTTAAGCGTCCTGAAACCATCCTCCGGAGACAGGTGACGAAGAAATGAAAGGATCAAACGGAAGGTTATCCCAAGTTTGTCGTATCCATCAGTCAAAGCACGGTAAATTCCACCAACGATAGCACTGAAGGGAACACCCCTCGAGGTATGGGCCTGGGGATCAAACATTACCTCAGCATGGATGATGTTGTTCTCTTTGGCCTTCTGAAGATAAGCCCAGGTAAGGTCATAGAAATCCTGCTCATACAGCAGGACGGAACAACCGGCATAATAGAGATCCAGAAATTCCTGCAGGTTTTCGAACTGGTAGGCTTCCCGTAAAGTGGCAACAGTTGTGTAGTTCAAGGTTACCCCATTTCGTTCTGCAAGCTCAAACATTAGCTCAGGCTCCAAAGTCCCCTCGATATGCAGGTGCAATTCAGCTTTGGGCAACGCACAGATATAGCTGTGAAGATCTGTCATTCAGTTAGTAGTTTTTCTCCTGTATTTCAAAGTAAGCCTGAGGGTGTCCACAGACCGGACAATTCTGGGGAGCAGATAGTGCCTCATGCAGGAAACCGCAAACCCGGCATTTCCAAACGACCTTGTCTCCTCTCTTAAAAACCAAGCCAGCTTCCAGATTGTTGTACAACGTACGGTAACGCTCTTCATGTGCCTTTTCAACCTTGGCTATCATCTTAAAGATTGCAGCAACCTGTTTGAACCCCTCTTCTTCTGCGATACGGGCAAATTCAGGATAGAGCTCTGTCCACTCTTCGTTTTCACCATCAGCTGAGGCTTTCAGGTTTTCCAGGGTATTGCCAATTACTCCGGCAGGATATGATGCCGTTATTTCAACCATCCCTCCTTCCAGAAATTTAAAAAACTGTTTTGCGTGGGAACGCTCATTGAAAGAAGTCTCTTCAAAAATGGCTGCAATCTGCTCAAGCCCCTCCTTCTTTGCCTGTTTCGCAAAATAGTCGTAGCGCATATGGGCCTGTGATTCTCCTGCAAATGCTTTCAACAGATTTTGTTCTGTTTTTGAACCTTTAAGCGTTTTCATAAATCAGTAATTGAGTGTTTGTTTGACAATATCAATGAATCACAATATCGAATGATTTATGCTAAAGTTAAAAAAAAAATCCGACCATGCAAAACGCGAAATCCCTATTCAGAAACCGCGCCTTCACCCCTCTTCAATGGAAAATAGCGCAAGGAAGGTGAGGCAACCGGTCCGCCCAATCCCAGATTCGGCCACATCTCATCCACCTTCCGTATCGTCTCGGATGCTGAGACCACCGGATTAGGCCAGTCACGTTGAAATCCATCCGCCTGACCAGTTTTTCGGGTACCATCGACAACAAGGTGGGATACCGACTGGGGATCCGTTGCTTCGATAATTTTGCAATCCCTTTTGGGATCGATGTTCCCCGTAACATACCAGACAACCGCCTCCAGGCTGTCCAGTGGCAAGGTTGCATCCAACAACAAAATCAACTTCACTTTTTGGATGCACTCCAGTTGCATCAGCTGTGCAGTGAAGGCAGATACGCTGAAATCAACTCCCTTGTCTACCCCGAGTATCAGGATTGAAATCCCCCTTTCCAGGAGGGAGGCGTTGAAAGAGCTGACCAGCGGTAATTCCGCTGAAAGCTGTCCAAACGCAGCGGGGTCAGGCAGGTTAACCTCCTGCACCAATCCATCCAGCTCTTCGGGAAACTTCGTTGTTGCATCAATTCCAATTTTGGACCCAAATGCAAATTTAGAAGATGAGTGATCCAAAACATCCATCGGACCAACAGAGAAGACAACATCGTTAACCGGATCAAAAGTCTTGCTTATTTGCCTGACAAAGCTTTCCATGTTATCCCACGGATTGGTCTGATCGGTGACAACCATGATCTTGTTGAACATCATCTGACCAGCACCCCACATGGCATTCATTGTTTTCATTGCCTGTCCTGCATAACTCTTTTCAATTCGAGCGAGTGTGAGGTTGTGGGCAACACCTTCCGGAGGCAGAAACAGGTCTTTCAATTCCGGGATTAAAGTAAGTCTCATTGGGGACAAAAAAATCTTTTCAGTGGCCAGGCCGATATATGCATCTTCCATGGGAGGAATCCCAACGATGGTTGCCGGATAAACAGCGTCCCTGCGATGTGTGATGCAGGTGACATGAAATTTTGGGTACCAGTCGGCCAATGAATAGAAACCTGTATGATCGCCAAATGGACCTTCCCATACCCACTCTTCCGCAGGATCAATGTAGCCTTCCAGCACAAAATCAGCATCATCCGGTACGTCAAGGTCGTTTGTCAGGCATTTGACGAGCTCCACCTTTTTTTTTCGTAGAAAGCCAGCCAGCATGTATTCATCAATCTGGTCCGGAAGTGGTGCCGTTGCAGCATAGGTATAGGCAGGATCACCTCCCAGCACAACCGCAACCGGCATTCTTTGTCCCAACTTTTTGTATCCCTGATAGTGCCTGGCCCCGGTTTTGTGTTTGTGCCAGTGCATCCCGGTAAGATCGGGACCAAGAACCTGCATGCGGTACATCCCAACATTTCGGACTCCTGTCTCAGGATCGCGTGTTACAACTCCCGGCAGGGTAATAAAAGGCCCCCCGTCAGCAGGCCAGCAGGTCAACACCGGCAACGCCGCCAAATCGGGGTGATTCAGCACAACCTCCTGGCACTTACCCCTGCCACGCTTCTTCTTTGGCATCCAGGATGCAATCCGGGAAAGCAAGGGCAGGAGTTTTAGCTTATCCATTAAATTTTCTGAAGGTCCTGCCAACTGTTTGAACAAAGTTTCCAGCTCTTTGCCAATGTCATCCAGGGAATGGTGGCCCAAGGCGAGGCATATCCTGGTTTTCGAGCCAAAAGCGTTGATAAGAAGGGGGAAGGAAGTTCCATTGTTTTCGAATAGCAGAGCCTTTCCACCTTCTTGACTTTTTGAAATACGGTCTGCTATCTCAGTAATTTCAAGGAAAGTATCCACCTTGTGGTCAATTCGGATCAGTTCATCTTTTTGCTCCAGCAGCAAGACGAAATCATTCAACCCATTGTACGGCATACTAAAAGCTTTGATGACAATTGAATTGGTTCGCTGTTGAAATGGAAAAGCACAGCGTCAAACAGAGCATTAGATAACTTATCTCTGTGCAACGCTGTGCTTCACGGTATAACAATTTGGAAATGTAATATCCTAAATACCGGCCTTTTGCTTGAAAAATTCCAAAGTCTCGGAAGATGGCCTTTCCAGCGGAAGATTGTACATCCGGTCCCAAACCAACTGGGCCAACACCCCAAGTGAACGGCTTACTCCAAACATTACGGTATAGAAAAAGTGTTCGCTTATACCATAATGCATCAGCAAGGAACCAGAGAATGCATCCACGTTTGGCCATGGGTTCTTGATCTTCCCCAGTGACTGTAAAATTGGAGGTACGATATCATAAAGAAGATTGACAGTATCTACCAGGCTATCCTTTTCAACATATTTCTTGGCAAACAATTGTTGGGCAGTAAACCGTGGATCAGTTACCCTTAAAACAGCGTGACCATATCCCGGCACAACTTGTCCTGAAGAGATTGTTTTTCGCACATATGCTTCAATTTTGGCCCTCATCTCCGTTTCATTCTCACTAACACCAATCTCATCTTGCATCTCAAAGATCCAGTTGATCACCTCCTGGTTTGCATAACCATGTAATGGTCCTGCAAGTCCCAACATACCGGCTGCATAGGAGTAGAAAGGATTACTCAGAGCTGATCCTACGAGATGCGTGGCATGAGCAGAGACATTGCCTCCTTCATGATCGGCATGAATCATCATGTACATTCTGAAAAGACGGTAAACTTCGTCACTGTCATAACCCATCATGTGGGCGAAATTAGCAGCCCAGTCAAGATTCGGATCGGGAGGGATAAACTTACCATCCTTGTAATTTCGCCGGTAGATGTAGGCAGCAATTACTGGAAGCGCAGCGATCAGATTCATCACATCTTCGAAGGTGGTATCCCAGTAATCATTCTTGTGCAAACCTTCCCTGTGTGCCTTCTGAAATTTTGATTCTGTGGCCATGGCCAGGATTGCCGTGCTGAATTGTGTCATCGGCTTACTGGTAAGCGGCATAGCGTCAAGAATCTGAAAAACGTGGTCAGGAAGAACACTTCTCCTTACCCACTCCCTGCTCAATGCATCCACCTCATCCTTGGTAGGTATTTCATTGAGCAGAAACAGGTAGAAAAGTCCTTCAGAAAGTGGTTCACCCTCAGGCCTTACTTTGGGCAATTTTTGTTGGATTTCCGGAATTGTGTAACCACGATAGGTGATTCCAGTATTTGGATCAAGCTTCGAAGTTACTGTCAGCAATCCGGTAATCCCTTTCATCCCGGTAAGAACCTGGTCAATGTTTACTGATTCCAGGACAGTTGTACCAAATTCACTGATCAAACGTTTAACGATAGGACGCTCTTCTTCGCCCTTCTTCAACAGTTTCTGTTTAATGTAATCCATAAAGAGTTTATTATGTTAGTTATCATTCTTTGCCCGCTCACAGCCATCTTCGCTCAGATATATCTCCCTAAAGACCTTTTCGATAAGCAGGTGAAAATTACACAAAAAATGAATCAATTTATATATTTATCTAACA